>DATNMI010000388.1:0-1337 GCA_035602375.1 Nitrospiria bacterium
ATCGCTTTCAGGTTCGATATGAATGTCGCTGGCCCCCTCCTGAACCGCCTGCAAAATAATCGAGTTCACCAGTTTGATGACCGGAGCGTCTTCCACGAGGCTGTCGCGCCGAATTTTACTGTCGAGATCGCTTCCCGTCAGGAACTGAGGCTGGACATCCTGCAGCGCTTCATGAAGGGAACTCTTCATTCCATAAAACCGCTCAATCGTTCTGGAGATGTCATTTTCGGTGCTGACAACCGCCTGGACATCAAAACCGGTCACTTTCTTAATGTCATCAATGGCAAAGACGTTCAGGGGATCGGCCATCGCAAGCGTCAGGGTGCTTCCCCTCTTCGAGACAGGAAAAACCTGAAAGCGGCGGGCCGTAGTTTCCGGAAGAAGTTTTAAGATGTCCTGATCAATCATGATGTTCTCGAGCGATAGGTGGGGAATCCCCATCTGGCGCCCAAGGGTCTTGATAATATCTTCGTCCGAGACATATTTGAGGCTTTTTAAAATGCCCCCAATCCTTCCCCCACTCTGCTTTTGTTCCTGAAGCGCGGCTTCCAGCTGTTCGGGGGTCAACAGGCCTTCCGCGATCAGCATTTCACCCAGAAATTTCTTTTTAGGTTTTGGAACAGCCATTTACTAAAAACCTCTCGTGTTTGGAGGAGCCCAAAATCATTAAATGCCTATGCTATTAGTAAAAAGATAGCCGACGATTGAAAGTCTGTCAAATAAGGGTAAATTCGGATTTAAAGCGTCAAAGTGTTGAATCAAAAAGAGGAATATTTGAAAAATTCACGCATGAATTCAATAAACGGGATCCTTAAAATCACCTGAAGGGCGATTTTTGTCCGGGATGGACAATCTTAGGATGTAAACCAGCGTTTGTGTGATGTACGTCTGATGTACGTCTAAAGACTACAAACCTTGCTTCGCTGGGAACGGCTCGCAAGCATCCCGGTAGTTTAGTAGGTAATCGTAAGGGTCCGCGCTTGCGTGCCTGAGCAGGAAGCAAGGTTGCAAGTTCCGGACTGACCCGCGGCCATGTTCCCGTTAATCGTGAAAGCTTGCGCGGCCCCCGTACCGATACTGCTCGCCGCGCTGAGCGCCAGCGTGTAGGCCAGATTCACTGCAGGGATCGTGCCGGCGGTGGCGTCAAGCGCCATGGAATAAGGGAGCGGACTCGTACAGGTGACTTTGAACGCGGTACTGGCCGCTGCGGCGGCAATCTGAAACGATGTGTAGGTAAACGCGACATTTCCGGGCGCGGTCGTGAGTGTGCACGTTGCTGACATGTAAATTATAGCGTTAAAAGTGCCAGTCGCGGTCGATGCCCCATAGGTGAGTGT
>DATNMI010000397.1:0-2557 GCA_035602375.1 Nitrospiria bacterium
ATATCGCCCTCCGGCAGACCCGCGTCGGAGAACTCTCGATGTGGAAGGGGGCCGCTTTTGCCAATTCCGCCCGTAATGGCGTTTTTTCGGCCCTCCTCGCCGGGCATGGAATGACCGGTCCCGCACCCATCTTTGAAGGGGAAAAAGGGATTTTAAAACAGGTTTCCGGGCCTATTAACCTCACGCCTTCCGAATTCGGCGGCAAGGAGAAGCCGTTCCGGATCATGGACACTTATATTAAATTCTACCCGGCGGAGTACCATTCTCAGAGCGCAATTAACGCGGCCCTCGAATTGCGGCCCGAGATTATGGCCGCGGGAGGAATTGAAGCTATCCAGTCGGTCACTGTACAGACCCCACTGGCAAGCTATCAGATCATCGGAAGCGAAAAGGAAAAGTGGGCCCCAAAATCGAGGGAGACCGCCGATCACAGCCTCCCCTATATCGTCGGGATCGCCCTGATCGATGGAAAGGTCGGCATGGATCAGTTTGAGGAAGCGAAGTTTACAGATCACAAAGTTCTCCAGTTTTTAAAAAAGATCGAGATCGTGCGGGACGAGGTAATGGACAGAGAATATCCTGCCGGGGTTCCAAACGAAGTGGCGATACGAATGAATTCTGGAAAGATCTTGTCCCGTAAAATCCTTTATCCCAAAGGACACGCCTGGAACCCGCTGACCGATGACGAGGTTGAAGGAAAATTCAAGGCATTGAGCAGAGGGGTGATGCCCCGTCAAAAGGCCGATGAGATTATCGACAGAATCTGGAAAATAGAAAAACTCAAGGATTGCGGAGCGCTCATGAGCCTTTTCATTTTTTCGAAGGGAAAGCAATGACCGACCCTCTCACTCTCAAGCGCCTTCTCAAGAAAAATAAAACCCTCCTTCTCCCAGGGGTCTATAACGGTGCAACCGCCCTGCTGGCGGTAAAGGCCGGATTTCAAGGGGTTTATATTTCCGGAGCCGGGATTTCCAATGCGCTCGCCGGTCTTCCGGACAAGGGACTTCTTCCGCTCGATATCGTCGCGCTTCAGGCCGGCTTAATCGCGGAGATTATTTCGATACCGGCCCTTGCGGACGCCGATACCGGCTTCGGAAATGTCCCCAGAACTGTCTCCCTCTTTGAAAGGTCGGGGATATCGGCCATCCAGATTGAAGACCAGCGCTTTCCAAAAATATGCGGGCATCTCCCGGGAAAGGAGCTGGTGACCGACCGGGAGATGGCCAAAAAAATACGGCAGGCCGTAAAGGCAAGAAGCAACCCTGATTTTATGATCGTCGCCCGAACCGATGCGCGAGGCGTCACTGGAATGGAAGATACCATTCGGAGAGCCCTGATCTACCTCGACGCCGGCGCTGACATGATCTTTCCGGAAGCTCTGACAACAAAAGCAGAATTCCGGCTCTTTGCGCGGGAGGTCAAGGCCCCCCTTTTGGCCAACATGACGGAATTCGGCCAGACCCCCTATCTCGACCTGAAGGAATTTCAGAAACTGGGATATGCCGCGGCCATTTTTCCGATGACCGCTTTCCGTGTCATGATGAAGGCGGGTGAAGAGGCCTACCGGGCCTTGAAAGAGAGCGGTACCCAGAAAAAGATTCTGAAGAAAATGCAGACCCGGAAGGAACTGTATCAATTACTCGACTATGACGCCTACTGATCCCTCAGAATACCATCCCGGACTTGAAGGGGTTCTCGCCGGAACGACCGTAATCTGTCACGTCGATGAAGAGGCCGGCGGCCTTTTCTACCGGGGATACCCGATTGAGGCGCTTGCGTCAATGACCTCTTTTGAAGAGGTTTTCTATCTCCTCTTGCTGGGGGAACTCCCGAATCGCCGGCAACTGAACGAATGGGAAAAGCGACTGGTTGAGGCGCGGACCGTTCCTGAAAAGGTCTGGAACGCCATCCGCCTTTTTCCGTCAACGGCTCACCCGCTCGACCGGCTCCGGACCGCCGTTTCCCTGCTCTCCCTCTATGATCCGGACACGGGCGATAACCGGCATGAGGCCAACCTCAGGAAAGCCATCCGCCTGGGATCGCAGATTCCACTCCTGATTGGAGGGATGCACCGGTTATCTATCAGAGAGACGCCTCTCTCTCCCAGGCCCGAGCTCTCGCTGGCCGGAAATCTGATCTATCTGATCCGCGGCTCGGTCCCCTCCAGGGAAGAGATAGAGGGAATGAATGTCTCGCTGATCCTTTATGCCGAACATGAATTTAACGCTTCGACCTTTGCCGCACGGGTCACGGCCTCAACCCTCTCCGATTTTCATTCGGGCGTCGTGACCGCGATCGGCACGCTGAAGGGCCCTCTTCATGGAGGCGCCAATGAAGAGGTGATGAAGATGCTCATCGAAATCGGAGGCGAATCAAGTGTAGAACCGTGGCTCCGCCAGGCCTTGGCTGAGCACAAAAAGATTCCCGGGTTTGGACACCGGATTTATAAAAAAGGGGATTCCCGTTCTCCCCTGATTCAGGAGGTCAGCCGGAACCTGGCTGAAAAAACCGGGAACCTGAACTGGTACCGGATATCGATTCAAATAGAGGCCCTCAT
>DATNMI010000399.1:0-1525 GCA_035602375.1 Nitrospiria bacterium
CATCGAGCCCAAGACCCGCGGAGTGACCCTCTCCTCCTTTTCAGGCGTTCATCTTGCCGACAAGCATTCTCCCGTTCTCATCGATTCTCTCGGTCTTTTCGGAGAGTCCTTTCTTACCCGGAGTATCTTTATGGACGACGCCCCCCAAAAGCATGTGCTCTTCGGCAATACTCCTGCCTTTGATCGTCAGGTCGACCGGTTACTCTCTGTCCCTATCGCGCTTCAGGGGGTGATTTCAGGCACGCTTACGGTAGTAAACAAGAAACACCGTGAGCCTTTTACGGAGGAAGAGGTCACAGCGTTACAGACCCTGGCCATTCAGGCCGGCGCCGCCATTGATAATGCCCGGTTCATTCAGGAGAAAGAAAAACAAGCCGTCACCGACGGCCTGACAGGAATCTATAACCGGGTTGAATTCCATAAGAGAATATCTATTGAATATGAGCGGAGCCTCAGGAACCGAAGTGATTTTTCAATTCTTTTAATTGATATCGACTTCTTTAAACGGATCAACGACTCCTACGGTCATCCGGCGGGGGATGTCGTATTGAAGGACGTGGTTAAAATTATTCAGAACTGCATCCGAAATTTTGATTTTATGGCAAGGTATGGGGGAGAGGAATTTATTGTCATTCTCCCTGAGACCGACGGGATCAGGGCCGCCCTGGTTGCAGACCGGATTCGAAGTTCAGTAGAAGACCATTCCTTTATCATTCCTTCCCGGGAAACAGAACATTTGACCATCAGCGCAGGGATAGCCTCCTTTCCCCTTGATTCAGCCACCGCCGAGGATATCATCACTGCCGCAGATGACGCCCTCTATTTTTGCAAGAATAGCGGAAGAAATCGCATCGCCCGGTTCTCCGAAATCGCGAAAATAAAATGACGGAAATGAACTGACATGAATTTCTCCCGTGTTGCCCTCCTGATCCTGGTCTGTTTCTTTCTGTTTCCTGAAAAAGTTCCGGCGCTTCAGGTGAACGACTCCCTCCGGATGGATGGTTTTATTCTGCAGGGATTTCTCATCACCGACCATCATCAATATCAGAGCACAAGCCCGAACGGATCCTTTAATTTTAATTCTTTTGACCTTGTGTTAAAGGCCGAAGTCAACGACAGATTCAGAATCTGGTCCAAACTTTATTCCTCCAACGAAATCACAGATGTCATTACGCTGGAATGGGCGTTTGGCGAATATTATTTTAATGATTTAGCAATGCTCAGAATGGGTAAAATGAAAATGCCGGTAGGCATTTATAACGAAATCAGGCATGTCTATCCGGTTTTGCCGATCATCTTCGAACCGATGTTTTATGACGAGCCCAATCGGTTTGTACCTGTCCATTTCAAGGGGGTGTCATTAACCGGGAGCAATGAAGCGGGCCCTTCGCATATTTCCTACGACCTTTTCGCCGGAAGTACAGGCGGGGATTATGATGCGCCTGCCAATTCTGGCGTAGACGACCTTTTTGGCGCACGTTTATGGATGAGTCCTGAGTTTTTGAATCTTAAAATCGGCTTCAGC
>DATNMI010000413.1:0-1365 GCA_035602375.1 Nitrospiria bacterium
CGCTTGAATCGATGCCGCCAGAGAGAAATGCCCCCAGGGGGACATCGGAAACCATCTTATTTTTTACGGAATCATTAAAAATATTGATGAATTCCCCGGCAATATCCTCTTCGGATAGGTTTCGATCAATACTGAATTCGGGGTTCCAATATTTTATTTTTTGCGTCCCGTTTTGGGTCACTTTCAGGTAGTGGGCCGGTTCAAGCTTTCGGATACTTTTAAATATCGACAAGGGGGCGGGAACATATAAGGCGTTGAGATAGGCGGCAACTGCATTGTTGTCAAGTTCCCTGGATAGGTCGGGAAATTTCAAGAGCGCTTTCACCTCTGACGCGCAAAGGAAGCGCTCCGGAGAGTCAGAATAGAGGAGCGGCTTTTCCCCCATCCGGTCCCGGCCGACTAAAAGGAGATTCTCCTTTAAATCGTAAATAACGATGGAGAACATCCCGTTCAGGTATTTAAAAAGACCCTCTCCATGATCCTCATAGAGGTGGACGATGACTTCGGTGTCGCTCGCGGTCTTAAAGGTATGGCCCTCTCTTTGCAGTTGGTCCCGAAGTTCGATAAAGTTATAAATTTCTCCATTTAAAATAGCCGCCACGCTTCTATTTTCGTTAAACAGAGGCTGGCTTCCGGTCTGCAGGTCGATAATGCTTAAACGGGTATGGCCTAAAAATACGTTCTGGTTTCCAAAAACAGACTTTTCATCGGGGCCCCGAAACCTCAATTCGTCAAGCATCGACAAAATGACCTTTTCTGTTGGAATGTTTCTACCGGCTCGATGATATGAGGCTACGATCCCGCACATTTGTTAATCACCTTTTATAATTTACCTGACTAAAGAAGGTCGCCCCCACCCTAGCCTTCCCCCCTTGAGGGGGAAGGGAAGGAGGGATTGGACAGCAGAATGTTATCCTCGGGCGAGAGCGTTCTCTCTTTAAAAAAACTCCACCCGAATATATTCATGTAAATCACGCTCTTGATCGGATAAAACCCAAACCGAAGATGGGTCTTCATCGATAATTCATTCCCATAATCAATTAAGGTCATCACCTTCCGTTTCCCCAGGGAGGCCATCAAAGTCGAAAGGTCAACCTTGAATTTCATCCAGATTCCCTGGATTCGATGTTCCTCTAATATGAAGCCATCATAACTATAAATCTCGTCGGAATTTAGTTTGATCTTATAGAGAAAGCGTTCTTCAATATAGGCATCCCCCGAACAAAACCATTCGTGACCTGCGATCTCTCCGTTGATTGTCGCAACGAGGCAGGTATCTCCCGCAATAAAACGGTTAAGATAAACCGAACGTTTGTCCTGGCAGCGAACCAACCCTTCGATATCTTCCGGCGTACCCTTACGAAT
>DATNMI010000423.1:0-5990 GCA_035602375.1 Nitrospiria bacterium
TTACTCCGACCACCTGCTTCTTCTCCAGCAGGCGGAGCTTAAAGAAAAAACCATTAAACACCTCAGCCGTTACAAAATCGGAAGCGACGTCCAGGTTGAAGATGTCTCGGACCAGTTTGGCGTTATCTCCATTCAGGGACCGGAATCTTTTTCCTTTCTTGGAAAGTTGACGGGAGCGCCTCTCCCCGCCATTCCGGAATATGGCTGTTTTCAGGCGAAGATCGGGTCACTTTCCGTCACGGGAATGCGGCATTCGTGGAGCGGCGAGACGGGGCTGGACCTCCTCCTGCCCGCGGACGCCTTCTCCGCAGTCTGGGAAACATTCACCCGCGAGGGAAACGCGGCAGGGATTATTCCGGCCGGGGACCAGACGAGGGAAATTCTCAGGCTCGAAGCGGGCGCTCCTCTCTACGGAAGGGAACTCACCGAAGAGGTTCTGCCCCAGGAAGCGGGCCTGGAAAAGGATGCGATCAGTTATACCAAGGGATGTTACCTCGGACAGGAACCGATTGCGCGGCTCCATTATCTGGGGCATACGAACCGCTCGCTTACCGGGCTTCTGCTCGAACGGGAAATTGGAGAGGAAGAGAGAGAGATTTTCTCCTCCGGGAAGCCCGCGGGCAGGATTACCAGCTCGGGCGTCTCCGCCGGGCTCAAACAGCCGGTTGCCATTGGGTATGTTCATCGGCAGTTTCTTGAACCGGGAACCCGGCTTGAAATCATTTCAGGGGATAAAAAAATCATGGCAACCGTTGCCGCTCTCCCCCTGGTGGCGCAAAAGGTGAAAAAAACAGAGGAGACTTAAGACCCGTCCGATGGAACAGACACTGCTTTTAAACGCGACCTATGAACCGTTAAAGGTGGTTTCGTGGAAAAAGGCGTTGATCCTTTTATTCCAGGGAAAAGTGGAGGTTCTGGAGGAGTACACCCGCGAGATCCATTCCATCACGATTTCAGTCAAACTCCCTTCCGTCATTCGTCTCCTCTATAAGATACAAGCGGGACACAATCACCGCCAGGTCAAATTTTCCAGAGTCAACATCTTCACCCGGGATAAACATGCCTGCCAATATTGCGGCAAGAAATGCAGAACCGAGGAGTTGACTTTTGATCATGTGATGCCGATCGCCAAAGGGGGGAAAAAGACCTGGGAAAATATCGTGACCGCATGCGTACGGTGCAATCATATCAAGAGCGGAAGGACGCCGGAAGAGGCGGGCATGAAACTGATCAGGAGGCCTCACCGCCCGAAATGGAGCCCCTCGCTCACGATCACCATTGGAATCAAACATACGCCGGAAAACTGGAGGGATTATCTCTACTGGAACATGGAACTGGAATTATGAGGCCAGAGTTGGAAGCTGATAGCTCAAGGCTCGAAGTTAAATGCTCAAAACAACCCAAAGATCAACGATCAGAATTTAAAACAAAAAATTTTATTTTACCCTTTGAGCTTCCAGCTACTTGCCGGTCTCTTCCTCCGGCAGATCCAGATATATCCAGCCATTTTCAAGTTTGACCGGATACTTTTTGATCCGGTAACCCGGCGGACGAATGGACCTCCCCGAATCGAGATTAAACCGCCAGAAATGGAGGGGACAGACAATGTCGCCGTCTGTAAGCAGCCCCTCTCCCAGCGCGCCTCCCGAATGGGGACAGATATTGGATACCGCGGTAACGCCCTCATCGCGGTGAAAAAGGGCGATCTCCTCCCCCTTTATCTCAATGATCTTTCTTCCGCCGGGAGGAAGAGTCGAAAGTAAAAGCGCTTTAATAAAGGCCATACCGGTTCAAATAAATAAAAAAGAGGAGCCGGTCAGACTCCTCTTTTTTAAAACGAACAATCCTTTTTGAACTGCTGGTTGATTTTTTCTCCAGCCAGCTGACGAACCTAGTGGGCGGCTTCTTCGGGATGGAGCCGGTCTTTTTTTGCCATCAGATCTTCCTTGCTCTCTTTATGTTCAGGATCGAGAATACAGCAATTGTCGATCGGACAGACTTCCGCACATTTGGGCTGATCATGAAACCCGACGCATTCAGTACAAAGCGCGTGAGAGATCACATAGATGTCTCCATTGGCGCCATGCCCTGGTGTGACCGGATGTCCCTTGGCCTCAGCCTCGGCCCGGTTTTCAAAAATCGCCTCGTTAGGGCATTCCGGCAGACATGCTGAGCAGGAAATGCATTCATCGGTGATGTATAAGGCCATCTTCTAACTCCTTCCAATTTTCGAAATAGCCGTTAAATCTTTAGCCGCAGACGAGCGGCTTGCTTTAAAACTATTTTTAATTATAATTGACTTTTTTAAGCGAAATCAATATAAAAAAAATTAATTACACCATTCTTCCTTACTGGTCCCTTCTCACCTGCCCCCCTACACCCTTATACCCTTTATACGCCTACACCCTGATATCTGCCCCCTACACCCTGACACCTGATCTTTAGTTCACTGCTTCTCAGCGATGATCCGGGCTGTAATCTTCCCCCCCTCCCCCACCCCCTCTTCATAGTAATGGATACGAAACTCTCTGAAAGCATTCAACAGTTCGTTATGGTCTAGACAGAATTCCTTCCGCCGCGGAGAGCCAAATTGAAGATGTTGATCGATTAAAAAGGTTTCATAGACCAGGAACCCCCCTTTTTTAAGGGTGGCTTTCATCCCGGGAATCAGATCTCTTTGAAGGTAGAAAAAACAGATGACAAGATTAAACGCGTCCCGGGGAAGGATGGCCGCTTCCAGGTCTGCCCGGGTGATTTTCACCGTAACATTCTCTCTCTTGCAGGAAGCCTCGGCAGATTCAATCGCTTCCGGCGACATCTCGATTCCCTCAACTTCAAAACCGGCTTTGGCCAAGAATATCGAATTCCGCCCCTTACCCATCGCGATATCGAGGGCTCTCCCGGTTAATTTAAACGTTTTAATTTTATTTAAAAGCGAAGCATGAGGTTCCACCATTCAGGAATTATAACAAAAAATAAACAAAAAATCTGTTGCGAATTGAGAACAGGTGGGTGTTTATCCGTGGTTTTCTTACAACAAGAAGCGATTAGATCTTGGGAACAATTTATAAAAATCGCAACAAATCAATAGTTTATATGATTTTTTTAATATATATTTGCAGGCACTTTTTTTGCATATTCTACGATTGAATTATTCAGCGACAAAAAGGGGTTTCAAAAATATTTATGACGCGAATGCAACAGACCATAGCGAATCCGATCTTGATTGAGGGAATCGGGCTTCATTCGGGAAAAGCGGTGAAAATGGCCCTCCTGCCCGGTTCCGTGAATTCCGGTATTCTTTTTATATCAAAACAGGGTTCTCATAAGGTGAAATTCAAGGCTTCACCTGAAAATATACGGAAAACGACCCTTTGTACTTCTCTGGGAATTAGAGATTCGTCGCCGGTAGACCTGGTTGAACATCTTCTGGCGGCCTTATACGGAATGGGCGTTGACAACCTTGTAGTCAGGCTAGATGATACGGAAGTGCCGATTCTGGATGGAAGCGCGCTCCCCTTTATTTCAGCGATTAAAGAGGCCGGTCTGGTTTCTCAAAACGCTCCCAGGAAAAGTCTGGCGATTTTAAAAAAGCTTGAGATAGAAGAAGATGGAAAATCGATTTCAGTCTCCCCTTATGCGGGAACCAGAATCACCTATACCATAGATTATAAAAACCGGGGTGTGGGCCGGCAAACTTATGACTTCATTTTTTCAAAATTCGGGTTTGCGAACGAAATCGCTCCGGCCAGAACTTTTGGTTTCCTGAATGAAGTTGAAACATTGCAAAAGAACGGATTGGCCCTTGGGGGATCCCTTCAAAACGCGGTGGTGATAGGACCTGAAGGCATTCTCAATTCCGAAGGCCTCCGCTTTCCCGATGAGTTTGTGAGACACAAAATCCTTGATTTAATTGGGGATTTTTCGCTTCTGGGATACGACATTCAGGGACACATCATTGCCAATTGCGCCGGACATGCGCTTCACGCGAAGTTAATGCACAAGATGCTACAGAATAAAAAATCCTGTAAAATCATAGAGATAGACGAAAAGCGCCCGCAAGCTTCCGAAGTGCCGACAGCCGTCTTCACGCTCTCCTCCTCCGTCTAAAATCCCCTGACTCGAAGCGCCATATGATTATTTACTTGCTTTAAATGCTATTGATCGTTTTATAATTGAACTTCAGAGAGGGCATCAGCCTCGTTGATTGAGAGAACGAACTACCGGCGGGAAAATAATTGCTGGGAGCGGGTAAGGCTCCCAGCAATATCAGAGTAACTATTTCTTCTTGGTTTTTTTTGCTACGGCTTTCTTCTTGGCTGGTGCCTTCTTTTTTGTTGTGGCCAACGTTCATTCACCCCCTTTCGAAAATTAAGATGCTTCTCCCGCAAAATAGTCGGGAGTTTCAGCTTGCCGCTGAAAGTGTGTTATCTTCCACGATCTCAAAAGTGTTAGGACCAACCTTCTTAAAACGCTTGTCCCTTTTGAGCGAGATGGAGATGGACGTTACAGGCGTTTTTCCCCTGATCCTGATCCCCCCCTCCACCAGTTTTTGATAGATCACCTTTGCATGCATCGGTTTTCCCGCATCCTTCAAAAGGAGAAACGCGGCCTGAGGCACGCTTAACCCGGCATATTTCGATTTGCCAAATAATAAGTCCTTGGCCTCATCTGTTGAATCGGCCAGAACAGCAAAAGGAACGCGTGAAGATTTTTCTTTTTCAGAAGTGAAAGGACCCCCTTGGGAAAGGGGATGTGTAACTTGAAGGGCTTTTGCTTTATCAACTTCAACCCGATATAAGGTTTCGGCCAATTCGAGATATTTCTTGATCGTAATGATTTCGTCTTCGAGCTTTTCCCGTTTTTTTTGAAGATCCTGAAGCTTGCTCTTATAGGCGGTGATTCTCTGTTCCAGACCCCCGATGATATCCTTTAATTCTTCCATCACAACCACCCGGCATCACCTCTTCTAGAAGCATTATTTTCAAGAGTAGCATTTTGTTATGCTTCTGTCAATAAAATATTATAAAAACAAATCAAAATATTGTTGTCCATTGCTTCAGTAACATTTTGTATTAATGCAAAGCCTATATCTAGGGGGTATGCTTCTTAAGCATACAAATTTTTGACCGACGATTTTCCCTTCTCGCATCCCCTCCCTTGATGGGAGGGGCACGGGGAGGGTGAATGAGCAGAGGCCTTAATGAAAAGGATTTGTGTTTTAACCCTTTATTTTCTATAATCCTTTTGAGGTTTTATTTGATAAAAAACAGCTTTAAAAAACTCCATTATTGTCTCCCCCTTCTTTCTCTCTGGCTGGTATTGACCACCTGCGGCCATCAAGAGTCTGGTCCCCCCCAGATCACGATATCCCCCTATCCTCATACCGTCTCTCAGTCTATATTACCCTTAACAGGAACAAAAACAGCGGGATCCACGATATTGGTGAACGGTCAGGCGATCACCGGCTACGATGGCAACAGTTTTTTTGCCATAGAAATCCCAAATCTCCAACCGGGACCTAACAGTTTTCAGCTTTTGGCCATTAATTCAGTCGGGAACCTGAGTCCGGCAGTAGCTGTTACAACCACGTTAAATGCAACCCCGCCAAACCCGCCCACGATTACAGTTCCGGCTCCAATATCCAATGCTTTTTTATCTGGAACCAGCCCTGTTCTTCTTACCGGAGCCAAAGATGCCGGAACCGACGTTCTCCTCAATGGCAAAGAGATAGTCGGCTTTAAAAGCACAACCATCGGAAGCGCTACGAATTGGAGCTACAGCTTCACCCCGACTGCGGTCGGGAACAATACCATATCATTAGCATCTAAAAACATGCTGGGCGTTCCAAGCAGTTCGTTAACCTATGTCCTTACTTATACCGGCACTTTTCTCCCTGGAAAACCGATTCCATGGCCAATTACGCCCCTGGATGGGGAAACTTTCGGTTCCAGTAGGAACCTGACTTTCAGCTGGCTTAATGCGACTTC
>DATNMI010000439.1:0-3393 GCA_035602375.1 Nitrospiria bacterium
AGGATCGGGAACTTCTGATGGCGTCAAAGGTATCGACGACGGAAATGATTCGGGCGCCCAGGGGGATATTATAGCCCGACAAGCGCTCGGGATAACCCGTACCGTCAAAGTTTTCATGATGATAAAGAACCGCGGGCACCAAGGGCTGGATAAAATGAATGTTTTTCAGGATTTCCGCTCCCATCCTGGGGTGGGTTTTCATAATTTCAAATTCCGCGTAGGAGAGTTTCGCCCCTTTTGAAAGGATGGAATCCGGCATTGATATTTTCCCGATATCATGAAGAAGCGCCGCGAGTTGAATTTCTTCAACCTCTTTTTCCGGAAGGCCAAGCTCTCTTGCGACCAGAATCGCGTATCGGGTCACCCTTTCCGCATGCCCCCCCGTATAAGAATCCCGTGTTTCAACCGCCTTGGAGAGCCCTGCGATGGTTTGAAAGTAGGCTTTCTCAAGTTCCAGACGGGCCTTTTTTTCATTTTCAAAGATCAGTTTGAAATCTTTGACAAATTTAAGCATCTGGTTTTGATATTTCTCAACGAGATCAATCTGGTCTTCATCTGTTTCAGCGGGACCGATCAGATTGCTGAATTCATCCTGGGGGATTTCATCGAGGTCGGTTCGTAAAAGAAAATTCTTGATTTTCTGTAAACTCATCATTTGTTTTAATCCAGTTTAGTGTTGATTTTATCTCTCTTTAAGAAGTATAACAAAACTTTGAGGATTATCAATGAACCCTCCATAAACTCTTGATAAGAGTTCACTCATTAAGTCGTAATTAATTGAAATTTAAGTAATTCTTAAAATAAGATAAATCAACAGGATCTGTTTAATTTTAAAAAATTTATAAAAGACGAGTTTTAGAAAAGGGGGGGATCGATGTTATGGGACGAATTCTTTTTATGTTTTCGCTAGGGGCGTTCTTTTTTCTGTCCAGTCCCGCGAAATCAGAACAGGCAAAAACGGCAAACACGCCTCAAATGCCAGCGACCGTGGCGGAAGGAGAAAAGCTGTTTCATTCTTATTGTGCCGGATGCCATGGAGAAAAAGCCGCCGGTACGACGAGAGGGCCATCTTTCTTATCCCCTATTTATAAACCGGAACACCATGGGGATGAAAGTTTTGTTCTCGCGGCTATGAATGGCGTGAGATCTCACCATTGGAGTTTCGGCGATATGCCTCCTGTACCCGGCGTTTCACCGGGAGAGGTCAGGAAGATCGTCGGTTATGTCCGATGGCTCCAGACCCAGGCCTGGAGCGCGCAACCGTAGATCTGCGTGAGACAGCGAATTGCCAAGTGTTTAAAGAGGAATCGACAGGGTCAATGTGGCGGAAATTTCGTTAATTAACCGGATTTCAAGGTTGGTTGAGGTGCTTTTCCAGAGTTTAAAATCGACGCCTCCGAAAATCCCTCCCATTGTTTTTTGGTCAAAATCAGCTGGCTGACCCGGCAAGTCTCTTAACTGATTGCTGGTTTTGGTCAGTTGCAGGCCAAAATAGGGGATCATGTCTGACTGCGTTTCAAAGCTGAATCCGCCAAAAATGCCAAATTCACGCCAGTCGGCATCAAAGGATTGACCGGGGGCAATATCGATGGAACTTCTTGCCAGGAGTATTTTGGCCCCTCCTCCCAGTTTGGAATAATTTTGTTTCAGCTCCAGAAAAGTCATTTTCGCGCCGAGTTCAAACGCCATACCGTAATTTCCTGAATAATCAACTCCTACGAAACTAATATCTTCTTTTGAAAATCCGATATTGCTTAAAAGTTCAACATTTCGGTTCATCCCATAGCGGACATTCATGAGCAGGCGGTTGCCGCTTCCTGTCACTCGCACGCCATTGGATTCAAAATCCTGGGAAAAAACGTCCAACTGGGGACCCAGGGCCATTTTCTGAGAGGGCATTTGCGCCGTCGGGTTGCCGATCGGCCCGGCATAAGAAGTCCCGGCTCCGAGGAGAGAAATCGCGATCACCATTCCTGTCTTGATTTTTTTCAGCAGTTTTTTCATTGTAAGCTTTTCCGGATGGATATGATCTGTTTGTATCACACAGAGGGCATCCTTATCAAGCCGCCTGAAAGAGACCTTGTCTGAAACCTCTATTGACAATCTCCTTTTTCTTTCTGTAAGATCATTTTAAAGTATCAGGTATCCGTAGCAGGATTTAATAGGGAATCCGGTGTGAATCCGGAACGGGCCCGCCGCTGTCAGCAGGGACGAAACCCGCCACCAAGTCACTCTGTTCCAGGCTGGGCAAAAGGTTACATATGCAAGGCCGGAGTTCCGAAGACGACCGAGGCGTACTAGTAGTTGGTACGTTGAGG
This sequence comes from Nitrospiria bacterium, assembly GCA_035602375.1. Classification (GTDB taxonomy): domain Bacteria; phylum Nitrospirota; class Nitrospiria; order JACQBW01; family JACQBW01; genus DATNMI01. Next base: position 2,319 of record DATNMI010000439.1, read on the forward strand.
AGTCTGAGGAACGAGAACGCCGCAGATGGAGCCTTTTCACCAGCCTGACTGGGGAAGACGGCGGGGAGTAGGACGATCTGCAAGTCAGAAGACCTGCCTGATTCATCAACCGTCCGCCCCGTGCGTCAGGGCCGGTCTGGTTACCCCCTAATTGAGGTTTTCTGAAACAGGGCAAGATCCTCAGTACATTTGTTATGTATTGGGGATTTTTTTTTGGAAAAATGGAGCTGTCATGTTCAAAGGGCATGGAGGAGATCTGGCAGGCATAGAAGAACGGTTCGGGATTCCGCCGGAAGAGATTCTTGATTTCAGCTCGAATATCAATCCTGTCCCGTTGCCTGAACCGGCGCGACAGGCCTTTTATCAATCTTTTTCACAAATTGGAGCCTATCCCGATCCCCGATGCGGAAAACTGGTCCGGAAAGCTTCGCTCCGGTTTGGGCACCCGCCGGAAGAGATACTTGCGGGAAACGGAAGCACGGAATTCATTTTTCTGATTCCGCGGATATTCCCTCAACCGAAAATTCATCTGATCGGTCCGACCTATCCGGATTATGAAGCGGCGGGGATTCTGGCGGGAAAAGAGGTTCTTTTCCATGATCTGGGCACCTCTCCGGGCCCGGACGATGTACGAAATCTGCTGGATAGCCTTCCAAAAGAGCGCGCGCTTCTTTTTTTCTGCAATCCGAACAATCCCACAGGCAGTTCTCTTTCGGGAGAATCTCTTCGGAGGCTGGTTTATTCCTACCCCTTTCTTATTTTTATCATCGATGAGGCCTATGCCGATTTCTCCGGACGAGAAAACGTTTCTCTTCTGGGACAACCGCTTCCTGAAAACCTTTTCGTTCTCCGGTCCTTAACCAAAATCTTCGCGATTCCCGGCGCTCGACTCGGCCTGGTCTTTGGAACCGGGAAATTAATCGCGAGACTTGATAAAGGGAGAGAGCCCTGGACGGTCAATCTGCCCGCTCAAAAAGCAGGAGAGGTTCTCCTTGGCGAAAAAGGGTATCTCGACGCTTCGAGGCTTCATAATCAATACGAACGGGTGCGGCTGGGCAGGATGCTCCGGTCGATT
>DATNMI010000540.1:0-4466 GCA_035602375.1 Nitrospiria bacterium
TCCGGTTCCGGGAGATCCGATCCTCGGGTTTATTACGCGCGGACGCGGGTTGTCGGTCCATTCTGTGGAATGTCCCAATATCGATGAGCTGGATTACGACCGGGAAAGAATCGTCGATGTGGATTGGGAATCATCCCGCGAGGCCACCTATCCGGTTAAGATTTCTGTGCTTTCAGTCGATAAGCCCGGGATCCTCGCTTCAGTCTCACAGGCGATCGCGTCTTCTGAAGCCAACATCAGCCATGCCGAAATTACAACTTCCAATGAGAATAGAAAAGCGAGTCTGGTGTTTATTGTGGATATCAAGGACACCCGGCATCTAGACCATGTTTTTAAAAATATTGAAAAGGTGGACGGGGTGGTGCAAGTCCGAAGGGTGAGGGGATAGGGGAGAAAAATGCCGGATATTTATTTCCTCAACGGAAAATTTGTTCCTCTGGAAGAGGCAACGGTATCGGTCAACGACCGGGGATACCAGTTTGGAGACGGCGTATACGAAGTCATCCGTTCATATGGAGGAGAGATATTTCATCTGAATGAACATCTTTCCAGGTTTGAGAAAAGCGCCTGGGCGATTGAAATATCTCTTCCGGCCTCTCTTCAGGCCATCGGGGGTCTGATCGAAGAAGCTTACCGCCGCTCCCGTTATCCCTCCGCCAAAATCTATGTTCAATTGACACGGGGCGTCCATGAACGGAACCATCTGTTTCCTCTGGATGCGGTTCCGACGCTCCTGATCACCGTTTTGGAAATCCATCCTCCGGATGAAAATTTAAGGAAGAATGGGGTAGCCCTGATATCGGTGGATGACATTCGGTGGAATCGCTGCGATATCAAGTCCCTGAATCTTCTTCCCAACGTTCTGGCTTTTCAGAAAGCCCGGAAGGCCGGAGTCTTTGAAGCGCTTCAGGTCAGGAATGACAGGGTCACCGAAGGATCGATCAGCAATTTCTTCATGGTTTCCGGAGGGGCTCTCAAGACCCACCCACTCGGTCCCTTCATTCTTCCCGGTGTGACCCGTGACCTGGTTCTCCACCTGGCGCGTGAGGCGGGGATCCGGATTTCAGAAGCTCCCTTTACCCTCGCGGAAGTATACGATTCGGATGAAGCGTTCATTTGCGGCACGACGATTGAGATTCTTCCCGTAGCGCAGGTGGACTCGAAAAAAATAGGGAAGGTCGTGCCTGGAGACGTTACCCGGAAACTGATTGAATTATTTAATAAACGTACGCGCAAGTCCTCTCCCCTTGCTTTTTAATTCCCGCTATGATATAAAAAGAAAGTTTCTTTCGGTTTTTACGAAAGTGGGCTTGTTTTCCGCCCACTTTTTTTGTTTAAAAGGCGTTCTTTTTCCTTTAGAATCCGGGTGTTAAGGGTGGGCAGACCGGTACAGCTTGATGAAATCAGAAGCGCCATTCTCGATGTATTGAACTCTCTCCATCTCGAATTATATGACCTGGAATTTCATAGTGGCGGGAGCAGAGGGGTCTTGAGGGTTTTCATCGATAAACCCGGAGGGGTTCTGCTGGAAGATTGTGAACGGGCCAGCAGGAATATCGCGCCTGTGCTTGAAGTGCATGACTTTATCGAGAACGCCTATCAGCTCGAAGTCTCCTCTCCCGGTCTCGACAGGGCTTTAAAGAAGCGGGATGATTTCATAAAAGTTATTGGAAAAACAGTAAGGATTAGCACCAAAGAGCCGATCAACGGACGGAACCTGTTTGTCGGGTCGCTCCTTTCCATAACGGATGAGGGAGAAATCGCCATCCAGGTGAAGGCCGGGAAAAATAAGGCCGTTGAAAAGGTTCTGTTTGAGAACATAGCCAGGGCAAATCTTGAAGTGGAATGGTAGAAGGGAAATAGAATGAATCGCGAGCTACTTTCAGTTATTGAGCAAATTGAACGGGACAAAGGGATCCCCGGCGAAAAAATCGTCAAAGCCATAGAATCGGCGCTCCTGTCTGCTGCGAGGAAAAAATTTGGAACCGTGGATAACATCCAGGTAAAACTCGAGGCCGCAACAGGAGAGATTGAAATTGTCACCCTGAAGAAAATCGTCGAAACGGTCACCAATCCGAAACTGGAAATCACCCTGGAAGAGGCCAAAAAGGTGGACGACCAGGCGGAATATGGCGATGAGATCGGTTTTCTGATCGAAATGGAAGATTTTGGAAGAATCGCCGCCCAGACCGCGAAACAGGTTATTTTCCAGAAGGTTCGGGAAGCAGAATGGGAAGCGGTACAGAAAGAGTATTCTGGACGGCTCGGAGAGGTCATTACGGGAACAATTCTTGGGCAGGAGAGACGGAATTACATCGTGGAGGTCGGAAAGACAGAGGCGCTTCTTCCCGCGTCGGAGCAGATTCCGAGGGAAAACTTTCACCGGGGAGACCGGGTTCGTGCGCTTCTTCTGGAAGTGCGCCCCTCATCCAAAGGTCCCCAGGTGGTTTTGTCCCGCAGCGCGGCCCGGTTTGTCAGCAGGCTCTTTGAGTCGGAAGTCCCCGAGATTTCAGAAGGGATTGTCGAGATCAAGGGCGTTGTTCGGGAAGCTGGAGACCGGACTAAAATCGCCGTTCTTTCCAAAGATACCCAGGTCGATCCTGTAGGGGCCTGCGTGGGCGTAAAAGGGTCCCGCGTCCAGGCTGTTGTCCGTGAGCTTCGGGGTGAGAAAATTGACATTATCACCTGGACTGAAGACCCCCGGACCTTCATTGGCGAAGCCTTGAGTCCTGCAATCGTTGAAAAGGTCGGCATTAATGAGGCGAACAGGTCAGCCATGGTCGTTGTGGCTGACTCCCAGCTTTCCCTTGCCATTGGGAAAAAAGGACAGAATGTCCGGCTTGCATCGAAACTGACCGATTGGAAGATCGACATTATCAATGAATCAGAATATGAAAAAGAGCGTTCCAAAGAGCGGGAAAAAGAAGTTTCCCTCGCATTCGCGCAGGAGCAGAAGGCGCAGGAGTTAAAGGAGCAGGAGTCAGCTTCCCTTAATATCCAGTCAAGGATCTCCGATCTGCCCGGCGTCGGTGAAAAACTCGGAGAAGCGCTTCGGGAGCATGGTTTTGATACACTTGAAAAAATCGCGGAGGCGACCGAGGTCCAGTTAAGCGAAATCCCCCTGATTGGCGAAAAGACAGCCAAGAAGATCATCGATTCAGCGCGGGATATCCTCAAGTGGAAACCGGAAGAAAAAAATGAAGTTGAAGAGAAAAATGAGGAAAATCAGCCGGGGTAGCATCGGTTCCGGGAATCTTTTAGAGAGCGGCCGGAAGAAAATAAAATGAGAGTTTTTGAATTAGCTAAAAAACTGGATATCGAAAGCAAGGCGCTTGTCAAGGCGCTCCAGGACAATGGGATCAGCGCAACCAACCATATGAGCGCTATTGAAGCGTCCGATGTGGAACGGATTACCAGAAAACTCCAGGGAACGAAAACAGATACAAAAAAATCCGGTCCGGCGGGAATAAAGCAGGAATCCCGAGAAAAGGGAAAATCAGGCGCGGCCGCGATAAAGAAAAAAGTAGAAGAAGAGGAAAAGCCCGCTGAAAAGAAGCCGCGCATGCTTCTTAGAAAAAAGGCCAAGGCCGATGAGCCGGTTTCCGAATTACCGGTTTCGGCGCCGGAGGCGACGCCTCTTTCCTCGCATCTGCAAATGGTCCTTTCAAATGAGCCCCTAGCGGAACCCCATGTTGCCCCGCCATCGCCTGTTATTCCGCCTGCAGAGTCTATTTCCCGTACGGGAGCTGAAGTTCTTCGGAGCAAAGTTGGGGAACCGGCCTATGCGGGAAAGGGCTCCGAACTTGCGCCTCCTCTGACCGAAGCCGTAAAAACGGAAGAAAAGGGAAAGAAAAAAGGAGCGGAAGAAGCCGCTAAAGAAGCGCTCAAGGCAAGCAAGGACCGATTTAAGAAGGGGACTAAGAAGACAAAATGGGGAACCGATGCGGTGCTTACCCAGGTTCCTTCCGAAACCCGTGAATGGCAGGATTTTAAGCCGATTCACAAGAGGGATGACAGAAGAGGGGCAAGAAAAGCCCTTCATGCCGCTCCCGCCGGGGAGACCACCAAACCCCGCAAGAAAGTTATCAGATTAATGGAGGGAATGACCGTCAAGGAACTGGCCGAGCTTCTTGGGGTCAAAGGGGGCGTCTTAATCGGAAAGCTGATGGAAATGGGGAGCCCCGCCTCCTTGAATCAGACAGTCAATCTGGATGCCGCTTCATTGATCTCGGAATCGTACGGAATAAAAGCCGAAGTTGTGCAGGACAGGACGGAAGCGGATATTTTCCAGAAAGAAGATGTGACAGATACAGCGGAAACCCTCAAGCCCCGTCCCCCTGTTGTAACGATCATGGGACATGTCGATCATGGAAAGACCTCTCTTCTGGACGCCATTCGGGAAACCCGGGTTACAGAATCCGAAGCGGGAGGCATTACCCAGCATATCGGAGCCTATGTGGTCAATG
>DATNMI010000454.1:0-3589 GCA_035602375.1 Nitrospiria bacterium
AAGCCGGATTTCAGGATGGGGAGCCCATATCATGGAACAACAGGACCATAACCGGCTCATCCGTCCCCGCTCCCTTTATCAGGGTCCGGAGCAACGAAAGATTGAGCCCATTGAAAGGAGAGCTTCATGAACAAAACATTACTGTCTGCTTTTATTCTGGTTCTCGGCTTTGTGATTGCCGCCCCCGCCTTTGCGTGTAAAGGGGCTGGAGAGAACGCCCATTTGGGGGTAATCACCGCCATTAACCAGGCTGATAAGACCGTGACCCTGAAAGACGCCGAAACAGGCCAGCCGATTGTTTTCAAGGCATCAGATGCGGTTCTCAAGTCTGCAATCGCCAATGCCCAGGTAATGATTCATTACAAGAAAGAAGGAAAAGATCTGATCGCCGAAAAAATCATAGCGTAAGTCTTTAAAGTAAAACGTTCAAAAAAGGGATCTGGTAATTTCCAGATCCCTTTTTTAATGAACTCATAAAGAATCATCATGCCCGCGAAGGCGGTTATCCAGAGCATTTGAAACTAATTAAAAGGATCGATTCCCAATAAAATCATTCTGGTCAACTCTTTTGCGGCGCCCCCTGCCGAGGACTTCCGCTATTATATTTTTAACGGAGGGGCGCTGGCGCGGGAATGACGGTTATTTACGGGACCATTATTTCTTTTTTTTGGGAGAACCGAGGAGGATGGAGACGGAACTGTTGTCATGGTTGGTGATCGCCAGGTCGACCTGGCCGTCCCGGTCAAAATCACCCTTGACCAGCATGAACGGCCCTTTGGGAGTCTGGTACCGGGCTGGGTTTTTCTTAAATGTTCCATCCCCGTTTCCAACATAGATCATCAGGGAACTGCTGGCCAGATTGACCACGGCAAGGTCTTGAACCTTGTCTCCGGTAAAATCGTCTACGACAACGGAAATCGGCTCCATATCCCCGCTCAAGATCTCGCCCGGAGTAAATGTCCCATCCCCATTACCGAGAAAAATCTGAATGTTATGGTGATGGGCGTCGACGGTCACCAGGTCGGTCTTGCCGTCGCCGTTAAAATCGCCCAAATCGAGGTTGATCGGCCTGAAATTCTTCGCTTGATATCGGAACTCTGGTTTAAAATTTCCCTTCCCATCCCCTAGAAGAACCTGGAGCCCATTTTTCATTCCGCCATTATTAACCAGGATAATATCGACGTTGCCATCCCCGTTCAGGTCGGCCATTTGAAAAGCGGTCGGCGTATCATCGACCTGGATGGTACGGGCAAGGATAAATGACCCGTCCCCTTTGCTATGGTAGATCAACAGCTTGTCAAACCGGGTGAGAACGGCAAGGTCCGCATTTCCTCCCAGGCCGAAATTTCCGCTTTTGACGTAGAGGGGCGATCGGTCGAGCGAAACCGTCGGCCCGTCCTTGTAGGTTCCGTCTTTCCTTCCCAGAAGGATCGTCATATCGTCGGATTCGTTATTGATAACGGCAAAATCCGGGATCCTATCGCCGTTAAAATCAGCGACGGCGATTGCCCGCGGCCTTTTACCCACCGGAACCATTTTATGTTCTTTAAAGGTGCCGTCGCCCACGCCGCCGAGAATCGAAATGTTATTGCTGCCCCCGTTGGCGGTCACCAGGTCTGTGATACCATCGCCGTCAATGTCGGCGGCAATGATAAAAATTGGATTAAGCCCGACATGATAGGAGCCAAGAGGAATGAAGATGTTGGTTGGCGGCGATTCTGCCAGGGGCGCCGGCTTGCAGGCGAATAAAGCAGCGCAGAGGAGGAAATAAAAAGGGATCTTGTATTTCAAAGGATTAACCCTGAACGGGAGTCTGGAAAAAGGTTAAGCGCAGTAATAACCTCAGAGGAGCTTTTTCTCATCCCCCTGAAGGTATCGTTTCATTTTTTCCATCATTTCCCTGTCTAACAGGCCCACTTCACCCCGTTTGTCCATAAATTCCTTGATTTCTCCCAACCGGGTGGCCGCTTCCGGGTTATCTTTTAACCTTTTGGTCTTGTTCAGGGCATCGCCAAAAGCGTCGAACGTAAGCGTGTTATAACCGAACTGGCGGATCCGGATCACCGCCTTCATCATCGCTTCATTCCTGAATTTGGTCAGCATCTCGGACGAGATCGTTTTGCTGTTGGCGCGGCGCGCCCGCCGTTCAGCGGCCTTTTTGATCCCGCTCCGGACAAACTCCGGCGATGTTTGAAGACGTTTCCAGGCCTCCGGGGTCCACTCCACATCTTCCTGTTTTTCATTCCATACAAGATTTAATGCCGCCTCATTGATTTCGGCCAGGCCTTTTGAAATCGCGATCTCCTCGGCATCTTCCTTCAACATCTGGGTGACAAATTCGATGGCCATCGGGGGAGATTCCTTGACCTTTTCCTTGAGAAGCCGGATCGCGCCCTCCGTCCAGGGAAGACGGCTTTCCTGGCCTCCTCCGCCATTTAGACCCATCCCTTCGATTTTAGAGAAAAGTTCCGAGTTAACCTCCAGATGCCCACCGTCGCGGGCAATCTCCTCGGCAATTCTCTGAATCATCGGACGCATGAATTCCGGGGTGGTATCGAGCATCTCCTTGGCCTTCTTGGTCCAAAAAATCCCGCCCGGGGTCGCCGGTATTTCCATGCCTGACATTCCATCATTTTTCCACCGGTCGAGATGTTCAGGGGTGATCTCGGACAGCCCTTCGGCCTCGGCCTTCTTTTCAGCCAGCTTTTTGACCATGCCCCTCAAAAAGAAGGGGGCGCGCTCGATTTTTATAAGGGCTTCAGGCGTCCAGTTCATTATTGGCTCAACACCGTGTTAAAAACTTCCCGCTCCAGCCCGTCCCAGAACCGCTTCCGGGCCTCCAGGGATCGGAGGGCTCCCGCGCGGATCTGTTTCTGATCTTCTTCTTTATTAAAGTGCGAAATCAGTTCATTGAAGACTTCGGCATGATGCTGGTCCTGGATAATATGAAAGGTAAAATATTCGTAGTCTTCTTCTTCGAGAGCGGTATTTTTCTTGATTCCGTCGACCAGAAAACCGAACATTTTCGGAATAGAGAATTCATGGCCCGGCCCGATTGCCCCGAGCGCAAACCTGAAGTCCGCCTCCCGGGTCATCTCCTTATGGAGCTCAACGAACTCGTAGACCTCAGGCAGGGGCGTTACCCGTCCCCAATGATTGTCTTCAAGTCCGAGTTTTTTAAGAAAATTCCGATAGAGCGCCGGATGGCTTCTAAAGATCGTCGCCTGTCCAAATTCGTCGTCATAAACCGACCTGAAACTGGCGGTCACCGACGGATCCGGGATCCTCGGCTCAAGGTTGGTCATGTAATTGACAAAAATCCGGACCAACTGGTAATGCTGCAGCCCGAACGTCCGGATCTGCTCAAGACTGAGGGGAAGCGTCGAAAATTTCTTTAGAAAGGGATGATTGACAGCCTCATGATGCTTAATTTCAGACTGTAATTCCTGGATAAACGGGTTCATTCATCATTCTCCGGAAAGAGATTACATCGTCATGAATTGGCCGAACTTGACTTTCGCCTCTTCAAGAGTTTCTTCTGAAATGGTGCGGGTTCCCCGCTCAAGGGCAAGCCGCTCAATCTCTTTCT
>DATNMI010000458.1:0-1978 GCA_035602375.1 Nitrospiria bacterium
TGAAGAAGGCCCCGCTTCCAGTCGGTCAGGGCGTCGGGTCCTACCCCCTTGATATCGGCATAGGTCAGCAAAAAGAGGAGCTTCAGGGTTTCCGCCTGCCCCAGATGCCTCGCAAACTCGATCAAGATCTTCTCATCCCCCAGGTCCCTCCGGAGAGCGATGTTGGACATCATTAAATGGTTCCGGATCAAGAAGAGAACTGTATCGCTCTCCTCAGACGAAAGTCCCAGCCAGGCATTTACCTTCTTTCCGATCTCCACGCCCCAATCGGTATGATCTCCGGGGCGTCCTTTTCCAATATCATGGAGCAGGAGCGCCAGATGGAGAAGATCTTTCCGCTGGATCATCTTGTAGACCTGGGCGATGACGCCTGTCTCGCCAGCAAGGGACTCCGCCTCCTCAATCGTTCTGATGAGATGTTCATCCACGGTGTATTTATGGTAGACGTTGTACTGCATCAGCCGGTTGACATGATGGAACTCCGGAATAAATGTCCCCAGAATGCCGGCCTGGTGCATTTGACGAAGGGTGGAAGCGATTCTTCCCGGTTCTGAAAGGATTTCCATAAACAGTTTCTTGCATCGGGGCGACTGAAAAAAGGAGGCGTCGCGGAACTCCGTTCCCCGCCGGAGCATTTCCAGCGTATCGTCAGAGACAGGTTTTTTGACCTTCTGGGAGAGTTGGAAGAGGGCAAGAATATTCTCTCCTGAAGCCAGAAACTCTCCCCTCTTTTTTTCCGGCACAATCACTTCACGCCTGTTTTCGCGAAAACAGGGAGGGATGTTTCTGAACATAACACGGTCGGCCAGCTTCCTGAAAAATGACGCCGGAAGGGCCCTCCGTATAAACCGGGCTGATATCTGGGAAATAGCCGTCGAGTGGCGGTAGTATTGCTGCATGAACTGCTCGACGGCGAGAAGATGCGGCTGGTTTTCAAACCTGAGGAAGTCGGCAAGTCGTTTTTGCTCCTGGAAGGTCAACACGTCAGAGCTCTTTCCCGCGTGAAAATGCATCTCGTTCCGGAGAATCCAGAGGAAATTCTGCGCTTCCGCCAGCGCATTATAGTCATAAGAAGAGAGGCGCCCCTGTTTTTGAAGCTCCACGAGAGAATAGGTTCCGTAACAGGTAAACGCAACCCATTGGAGATAATGAATGTCCCGGAGCCCCCCTTCGCTTCGCTTTATATTCGGCTCCAGAATATAAACCGTGGAACCGAATTTGCGCCGCTCCTTTTCAATCTGTGAAAGAAGGTCGGAGACATACCGGCTTCTGTCCTTTTCAATAATTTTGTGATAATAGACCCGTTGGAATTCCTGGAAGAGATATTCGCTCCCCGCCAGAAGACGGGACTCCATCATGGCTGTACGGGCGGTCAGGTCCCCATACCCGATCCGGAGCGCATCATCAATGGTACGAAGGCTGTAGCCGACGGTGAAGTCGAGGTCCCAGAGAAAATAGAGCATCTCCTTCGATATTTCTTCGGCCGCTTTTTTCCGGGAGGGATGATAAAGAAAGAGAATATCCATGTCGGAGAAAGGGTTCAGTTCTCTTCTGCCGTACCCGCCGACAGCGACAAGCGAGACCCCTTCCTGGATATATTCGGCGGTGGAAGCTTCAAAATGAATAACGGCGCTCCGGTAGAGCGCCGTTAATACCTCATCGGTCAGTTCCGTCAATTCCCGGACGACATGCCTTCCTGAAGCCCCTTTTTGATGAAGATCATAAAGGGCCCTCCTCCGTTCCCGGAGGAATTCCTTCATTTGGGCGATTTGCGTCGTCCTGTTCAGAGACGGATCAAGAATTTCCCTCAGTGTCAAAATATTCTCTCGCGCCGTTTATAAGGCGTTTTCTCCTTTCTCACCCGTTCTGATCCTGATCGCGTCGCCTACGGAAAAGACAAAGATCTTGCCGTCCCCGATGGTGCCGGTCTTGGCGGAGGCGGAGATTGCTTCAACCACCTTACCGGCCAGTTCATCGC
>DATNMI010000082.1:0-1702 GCA_035602375.1 Nitrospiria bacterium
TTGGCTTCGGCCTTTCCTACCCAGATCTGCAGGATTTCAGTATTGTTTTCGTCCCTTAGAATCACGATATAGGCATTATTCATGGGATCAAACATTAGACCCCTGATTTTCATCTGGACAAGCATGGCAAACCCTGATTCATACAGCTTCATCATACCTTTTTACCGGGTACAAAGTCAATCATAACGGACTGGCCGGGAAACGGACGCCGGTTCTCCATATTTCTGAGAAAAAGGATTTTTGATAATGGGCGAAGCCCCGGTTTTCCTTGACAGAGTTTTAAAAAAATCTTTATAATTCATTGCTTATATTAAAATTTGAGGCCCGAATGGTTTTTTTCAAATTGACGCTTCTCTGTTATTTTTTAGGAACGGTCGTCTATCTCTTTTATTTCTACGGGAAAAGGGACTCCTGGTCGCTCTACGCCGCCGGCCTGACCGGGGCCGGACTTCTGTTCCATACCATTGCCCTTCTCTTACGCACGTTTGAGACCGGACATTTTCCCATATCCAATCTTTCGGAGGCGCTCTCTTTTTTCTCTTGGGGCATGGTCGCCACCCATCTTCTTCTCGATTTCAAATACCGGATCCATATCCTTGGTTCTTTTATTCTCCCCCTGGCATTCCTTTTTCTGGGCTCGGCAGCCTTTTTTCCGGGGGGCGAGGAGAGCCAGAAGCTTTCGCTCAACAGCGGCTGGTTCGGGATACATACCACAATGGTTATCCTTGGAGGAGTGGCTTTTACCATAGCCTTCGCCGCGGGAATGATGTATTTGATTCAGGAGCGCCTTCTCAAGTCGAAACATTTTAGCCGGCTCTATTACAAGCTCCCGTCGCTCGATCTTCTGGACCAGATGAACCAGTGGGCGATCATGGCGGGATTTCCGCTCCTGACTTTCGGAATCTTCGCAGGGGCGCTCTGGGCCGGGAACGTGACCGGCGACTATTGGGCCTGGGACCCGCAAAGGATTTTCGCGGTGATCACCTGGCTTTTTTACCTCTTGATGCTCCATGGGAGGTTGTCCGTGGGATGGCGGGCCCGCAAGGCCGCCTATCTTGCGATTATCGGGTTTATGGGGGTGGTTTTTTCCTATTTTATTATCAACCTGATCGTCAAAGGGACGCACCGCTTTATCTGACATGAATATCATTCTGGTCGGCTTGAATCATAAAACGGCTCCGGTAGAAATCCGCGAAAGGTTCGCGTTTATCGAGAGCCGGATCGGGGTGGAACTGGCGCGTCTTCTCGATTCCCCGCTCATTCCTGAAGGACTGATTCTTTCCACATGCAACCGCGTTGAAATCTGCGCGGTGACGGAAAATATCACCGAGGGGTACGATTTTTTGAGCAGGTTTCTTTTTGATGCCCAGCCTCAGGGCCATTCGCTCCTCTTTGAGGATTTTGTCCGCCACCTCTATTTTTACGCCTCCTCGGATGCTATCAGCCATGTTTTCAGAGTCTCCTCAAGCCTTGACTCGATGGTGGTCGGGGAGCCGCAGATTCTGGGACAGATCAAGGCGGCTTTTGATATGTCGCTGATCCACAACACGACCGGCCTGATCCTCAACAAGCTCTTCAAGAAGGCGATCTCCGTGGCCAAGCGGGTGCGGTCCCAGACCCGGATCGCGGAAAACGCGGTTTCCGTCAGCTATGCGGCGGTGGGACTTGCGCGGAAAATTTTCGGGGAACTGGCGGGGAAAAC
>DATNMI010000473.1:0-7748 GCA_035602375.1 Nitrospiria bacterium
CGACAAGAACGCAATCCCCGGAACGGCAGCAGGGACGGCTCTCAAAAGGCACCTCACCGTGGCGTCGGCCACATCGTCCACCGCTTCCTGCTTTGGACACGTCAATCCTGGAAGCACCATGTTGGGCTTCAGAATCATACCCTCCAGCGTCACCCGTTGAGTGTAAAGCTGGTTGAAAACCGCTCGCAGGACTTCCTCCGTTACCTCACAGCACTGCTCGAGGGTATGCTCGCCATCCATAAGCACTTCCGGTTCAACGATTGGGACCAGTCCGGCTTCCTGGCACAACGAGGCATAGCGAGCCAACGCATGCGAATTGGCCTCGATACAACCCCGACTGGGAATGCCATCGCCTATGGTAATCACCGCGCGCCACTTGGCAAAACGGGCGCCCATTTGAAAATATTCTTTGAGGCGGTCGCCCAATCCGTCCAGACCTTCGGTTATTTTTTCTCTGGGATGACCTGCCATGTCCTTCGCACCGGTGTCAACTTTGATGCCCGGAATGATACCCGCGTCGGTTATGACTTTAACAAACTGAGTACCATCTTTTTTGGACTGACGGATAGACTCATCATAGAGGATGATGCCACTGATGAACTCACCTAAACCAGGAGTGGTCACAATTAATTCCCGGTAGGAACGGCGCGTTTCTTCAGTTTGAGGAATCCCTACTTTTTCAAAGCGCTTATTACAAGTGGGAGTGCTCTCATCCATGGCCAGAAGACCTTTGTCCTCAGCGACCATCGCCCTGGCAGTGGCTACAAGCTCTTGTGAACTCATCTCTGATACCTCCAACTATTAATCGATCATGTTCTGGCCGGATCTAAGGAGCTCATAGGGGTTTTGATTGACATGCTGGGAAAACTCTCAGGTGAAGTTCTTAGGGGGCGGGGGTTTGGTGACTGACCCCGGCTACCCGACATTCGGATTCGACATTTTTCATCGTTGGGGTCAACCAGCTTTTTCCGTCCCGGGCAACTAACATCTCAGCACTTTCCGGACCCCACGATCCCGGGGTGTAATTCGGAAACTCTGTCGCCGGATTCTCTTTCCAGGCATCAAGGACAGGCATCAGTATGCGCCAAGCGGTCTCCACCTGGTCCGCGCGCATAAATAGGGTGGCATCCCCAACGATCACATCAACCAACAGGGTCTCATAGGCCAGGGGCGTAGGGATCTGAAAAGCTTCCTGATAACTAAAACGCATATCAACAGGTTTCAGCCGGAAAATCGACCCGGGCTCTTTTGCTGTAAACTTTAAAACAATTCCCTGTTCAGGCTGAATCTGTATGACCAGGCGGGCAGGCTCAGCGTTCAAACCCGCTGTTGCCGGAAATGCGCGATGAGGAACATCGCGGAATCGAATAGAAATCTCTGAAAGGTCCGCCGCCATCCGCTTGCCGGTACGAAGATAAAACGGAACATCCTGCCAACGCCAGTTGTCCACATAAAGCTTCACAGCCGCGAAAGTTTCCGCGCTCGACCGGGAATCTACATTTGGTTCCTCACGATAACCGGGAACCTTCATTCCGTCGATCCACCCCCGGCTGTACTGGCCTCTCGCCGTGAATTCAGGAACCGAATTGATTGGAATCGGGCGGACGGCATGAAGGACATCTAATTTTTTCCCGCGGATATCTTCCGCATCATAGGCTACCGGAGGTTCCATAGCAACCAGACAGAGGAGCTGCATGAGATGGTTTTGAACCATATCTCTCAACGCCCCTGCCTGTTCGTAGAATTTACCCCGGTGTTCTACGCCAAGAGTTTCTGCAACTGTTATCGCGATGTGATCGATGTATCGGCGGTTCCAAATCGGCTCGAACATCGGGTTTGCAAAGCGCATGGCCAGAATATTCTGAACAGTTTCCTTTCCCAGGAAGTGATCAATCCGAAAGATCTGTTGTTCGGTAAAAACGCTGGTCAAAACCCCATTGATTCTGAGAAATGACTCCAGATCGTGGCCAATCGGTTTTTCAACCACAATCCGGACTCGTTCCCTCTTGCCCGCCAGACCTGAAACGCCTAGCCCTTTTGCGATAATTTCAAAAAAAGGAGGCGGGGTTGCCAGGTAAAAAATAACATTTGCGCCGCGGCCCCAATCTTTTTCCTGCCCGCTTATGAGTGTTTCTATTCGTTTAAAGCAATTTTCCTGATTAAAATCAGTCTGGAGATAAGATACTTTACCCGAAAACCCCTTCCATTCATCGTTGCCAGGCGAACCGTGCCTTGAGAATTGAGCAATGCCTTCCCGGTAGTGATCGGCTAGCGAGGAATCGTTTAGCGGCTTGCCATCAATTCCTATGATCCTAAACCGTTCCGGCAGGTGATGGTCCATATAAAGGTCAAATAAGGCCGGTACAATCAGGCGCCAGGAGAGATCTCCTCCCGCGCCGAACAACACGAATAGCGTATCTAGCTTTTCAATCTCTTTAATCATTTTTACCTCCGATCTGGATCGTGAAGTCCACCCCTTCCCAATAATCGTTGCCAGGCCAATAAAAGGTGAAGGAAACCGTCGCTCCAGCGGGCATCTTCTCCGTGGGAAGATCGGCCACATGCATTCCAAGCCCGATCTCTTCCGTTTTGACGTCTCTAATCGTCGTCCAGCCATCCGGGCTCCAGTGGATAATTGCCTGTGCCAATGTCTCGAGCCGAAGGGTCTTTCCGGTTGGGATGCTCCTGCACTTGTGATTAAAGCGCCAGATTGCGAACGGATCACGGGGTTTTTCTTTCAGATAACGTTGAACCGTCTGGACCGGAGAATCAAATATACGCCCGTCGTGAAGAGAACGGAGTAGCTTGATATATTCGGCATGAGCCCACACAAGCGGCATTGCTGAACCGGATGGTCTCCCCAAGAAGAGTTCCCGATCAGGAACCCCGGTTGAATCCCAGACTTGCTCGGGGAGTAGTCCGCTTCCATTGGCAAAAGCTCCCAAAGTATGAAGTAGTTTTTTTGCAGAAGCCAGCCGGCCTGCAGCCAGTTCGTAATGCCCCCGTTCCCCGGTTAGCAGTGGCCAGCCCCGACCCAAACCCGTTCCGTCAAAAGGAGTGCCGTCCGCATGTTCCCCGTAACCGTCTCCGTTATAACGGTGCCATACCGGACCCACAGGGGTCTCGATTTTAAGAAGCGCGTCGATGACTTTCACGGTGTTGATAATGCGCGGATCGTCTGCTTTTCGCAGGCCGAAACGGACCAGCGCCAAGGCATCAGGACTGACGATCTGGGAAACCGGCTTTTCGCTTTGACCAATAGGACGATTCTTAATGGGGACGAACCCCGCAGCCGGAGAAGCTGCGTCAGCCTCTTCGGGCGGAGCGATGCGGACATAATAACCCTCAACACCCACCTCGTTAGCAAGGTTTGAGCCTTTGATGTAAATCCACCGATCGATACGGGCAAACCAGGCATCGGCAGTCTCCCGCAGATACGAAGCAATCTTTGGCTTTTGATTCAGGTCGGCCAGATCTGCCGCGGCCAGCAGGGCGGCGATCTCAACCGCAAGTGTGAACGGGGAATAACCAGGATCTTCTTCCCACCTGTCCTGTTGGGTGACCGGTCCATTTCGCACCAGATAGCCCGCCGCGGATTGAACCATCGGCCAGAAGCGA
The DNA here is from genome assembly GCA_035602375.1 of Nitrospiria bacterium. GTDB lineage: Bacteria > Nitrospirota > Nitrospiria > JACQBW01 > JACQBW01 > DATNMI01. Next base: position 3,619 of record DATNMI010000473.1, read on the forward strand.
GGCTGGTGATGGATGTCCAGCGCTTTCTCCCGAAGCGCCAGATCAACGAGTAAAATGGGAAAGGCGGCCTCGTCCATCTGCACGCCATTCCAGTAGGGTGTTCCATCCAGCCACATGTTTTGAGGCCAGTGGCCATCTGGTTCCTGCGTCGTCTGCAAGTATTGGATGATTCCGACGGCCTCATCTCCTGCTCCGGCGGCGAGAAGACCTCCCGCTGTTTCCACCAGGTCCCTGGGCCAGACCAGATGGTACCCACCAAGATCATTGTCCCCCTTGGAGAAACCCCAGGGAATCGAAAGACTGGCAATCGTTCCTCCTGACAAACTTTTCGATTCGTGGGTATGCAAAACAGCCGTACTGATCCGATAGATATTTTTTGGATCCGAACTTTTTTTATCCAAAGGGAGGATTTTTTTTTGCCAGGACTTCCAATCAGCAAAATAATTCGCCTGAACCTGTTCAAAATCGTCCGAAAGACTGGCGAGTGCCCGGCAGCCGGCTTCAGCCGCGTTACGGCCAAAACCCAGTGCGATAACAAACTCGCTTCCCGATCCCTGTAAGTCGACCTCGCCGGCAAGAGCGGTATTGCCGTTTTCAGCCCGGAGATAGGAACAGGTCATCCTCTTGTGTGAGGTCAAATCCTGCCAACCGTCAGAAAATCCGACAAAGCCTGCCGACCTGTTGAGCCAGGGAGCAGAAGAGGCCAGGGCCAATGCATATCCATCCCGTTCAGCGAAAAGCATGGGATTGCCTTTATATTCCCCAACCCAGGCGGTGTTGCCGGCTCCATGATTACCCAGATGTGGGGCCAAAAGAGTGTAGAGATGATAATCTTCCATCTTCCCCTGTAAAGGGAAAAACCGAATCCGTTGAAGCACCACATCGCGCCGAGGATCGGATATAATTTCCTTCTCAATGCGATACCGATTCTCCAGGCAGGTGTTAGTCAATCGATAAGCTGGCACGCCATCGGCCAAACAAGTAATTTCATGCCGCGCATGCCGTTTCTCTTCTGAAAAAAAGTCGATCCCGTTGGTTACAATCAGGCCCATGTCCCGGATGCAGGCCTGATCAACTCTGGGATAATAAATTTCGTTTAGAATGCCGTGACTGAGGGTAAACCAAACGCGGCTATCGGAGCCAATCGCCGTACCCACACCACTTTTAGCGCTGGAGGTCCATCGAGGCGGAATCCCGGGCCAACCCGGAGCAAATTCGATTTGAGATATCATGATTTTTTCTCTCTTTTATTTTCATAATTATTTGGTTAGGTCTCGAGGGTGTTTCCATCAGACGGAACTTTTCCTCGTTTAGCCGGAGCTCTATAGTACAAAAAGAATAAGCCGCGGCGCTTCCTCTAAAGTCGCTGTTACCGAATTGAACGGGGGAATAAGAAAGTAGCTGACGCAGAGAGAAGCGAACATCACCGAAACAAATCCCGGTCCCCACCCCACCTATCCACACAGTGAGGAGGATGGCTGAGAAAAAGAGTGCGGTGGAAAAAATATAGTTCCAGTTGTTGGAGAGAAACCGCGTGGCAAACAGGGCCATGGCGACAGACAGGAGGGCCAGTCCGTATCTCTTCAACACCGAACCTCCCCGCTGAGACCAGTCCTCAGCATTCAGCATTGAATAATCTCCTGATATCTTGAAATTAGTCTTTCTGCCAAATCTAGTTTTTCAAGGTTAAAGAGTCACGGTAAGAAACAGTTTGTTTCCCTGCCGTTCAATAAGGATCATCGGAATGGCAAAACCGATCCTCAAATACCCACCGCTTTTTGAAAAAATGCCGGTATTAATCCCAATCAGCTCTCCTTTGGTGTCCACCAGTGCCCCTCCGGAATTTCCCGGATTGATCGCGGCATCGGTCTGAATAAAATCCTCATAATCGGAAATCCCGACATTTTACCGGCCCGGAGCGCTTTTGAATCTAGGGTCTTATTAAGGGTAGAGAGATCTTCAGCATGTTCCTAATTCTTGGCCTAAAACCTTTTCAAACATCCTTCGCGTTGTTGATCATCATCGCCGATAAAATGCATTATCTCGGTATAGGTGTCGATCGCCACGCGTTCAGCAATAAGGTCCTCCTTAATCATATCCAAAAGAGGAGAGCCTTCTACATATTCCGAGCGGCTCCGGCTGGACAAACCCTCCGGAGAAAGATTAGGTTCTCCTCCTAATTGCACAATTCTTTCCGCAAATTTATCTGCATGCTTTTGCTCTTCATTGGCATGTTCTAAAAATTCCTCTTTAACAGATTGAGAATGAATCCCGTCTGCCATATAATAGTGACGTTTGTAACGAAGCACGCAGACGAATTCGCTGGCAAGAGCTTCATTTAAAAGTTCAATAACTTTCTTTACGTCTCCTTTGTATGCTTTCGTTACCGCCCCCTCTTCAATGTGCTTCCTCGCACGTTGCCGGATGGTTTTGATATTTGACAAAAATGATTCTTTCATATTAAAATTTTCCTTTTAACTTTTTATTTGGGAAACATGCTTGATCTTCCTCTTTTGAATTTAATTCCCATTTACACGAATCCTTGCCAAAGCCCTAAATGGTATGCGGCTTTCTCTGACCTGTTGATTCGATTTCAGGTCGATTTTCGCGGCCAGGATGAAATCGTTCATCGACAATCCATCGATCCTGTGGGTCGACAACGCAACCCGGACTTTATTGTAGGAGATAAGGATGTCCGGATGGTGGTCCTGCTCGTTCGCGATCTCCGCGATCAGGTTCACGAAATTCATGGCCTCGCGAAATTCCTTGAATTTGAATTCCCTTACGAGCTCTTTGTTGGCAAGCGACCACGTCAGGATTTGCGGAAGGAGGGCCTCCGCTTCCTTCCGGGATAGTGGGGGAGTTCCTGTCTTTATCTGTCCGCATTTTTGTTCCGAGAGTTTCATGGTTGCCTCGATTCGTTAGATTAACGATATGATAAGGATTGAGTATGCCCTATAAGACAAATTGCAGTCTGGTCACAACTGCTCACTTTTTGAGTATTGGGGGTTGTGCCGAGATAGGTGTAAAATTAGGACATCGGGCTTCCATTATTCTCGTTTTGGAAAGAAAAATCCTAATTTTGTTGGTTAGGTGCCATGATTTTGTAATTTTTGCCCGTAATTGTTGTTCAATATAATGCAATACTTAAAAAACGGCGAAAAACTTTTCATTTCTTAAAAACAGTTATTCCAAAAAGTCTTTAATTACAAAGCAGTCTGAATTCTTACCGTACCTTATAATCCGTTTCGTCAAGCGACCCCGGGAGAGATCAATGGGATCCAAGCAAACACGGAATTAAAAATGGGCTTGTTGTCTTTTGAAAATGATTTTTCGGGAGGAGAAGATTTCAATGAATGAAATTCTGGAATTTATGAGCCAAGATCATGATCGTCTGGATGAAATTTTCAACTCATTTCGCAAAATCAAGGGTCAGGATGTGGATAAGGCGAAAGAGTTGTTTAACGAATTAAACAATGGTTTGCGGCGGCATATTGACTGGGAAGAGAATATTCTCTTTCCCTCTTTTGAGGAACAAACCGGCATGAAAAACATTGGACCGACAGCGGTAATGAGACTTGAACATTACGAAATTAAGGAATTCCTGGACAAAATCCATCGAGGGCTTCAAGAGAAAAACGATTCAATAGAGCAGATAGAAGACGCGTTCATTCGGGTTCTCTCTTCGCATAATCAGAAAGAAGAGAAAATTCTTTATCCTCGAATTGACCGGTCCCTGAACGAAAAAGATCGGAAGGCAATGATTGATAAAATGAATATGACTTTGAAATAACAATTGTATTGGGCCGCTTTAGCAAATCGGAGAAAATGGTCATAAACATTCGATCGGGAAAGACGCCTTAGGTTTCACCATATGTGATTGATATGGACTATCTTCACGATCGGCCCACCGGGCATGATGATCGGTCCGTGACGCGCCCCTTTTTCACCACCAGACATTCCCACGCCAAGAAATTGGATGCCTCTCGCCTCTGGATTCGTCGCACGCGCGTCGGTTTCCTTGAAGTGGGAATTGCCGGCATTAATGCGGTGTCACCTCAACAGGTTTTCTGCGCGGCATTTTATTCGCCCCGTGGCGCAGCCCGGTTGCACCTGGTTCGATGATACAG
>DATNMI010000475.1:0-3674 GCA_035602375.1 Nitrospiria bacterium
GTCGGCGAATGCCCTGCTGAATTTTAGCGCTGTTTACCAGACTCTTAAAACGGTATTCCCGGTCGTTTCGCCCTATCAGGCCTCTATTCCTTCCTTTGGACTTCCGTGGGGGTTTGCCATGGCGTCCAAAGATGTCAATCCCCAAACCCTCTCCCCCGCCGCCGTTGATCAGATGATTCAAGCCCGGATCAAGGGGGAGCTGAAGTATTTTAATGGGGAACTCCACCAGGGACACTACCTGCTTCCCAAACATATTCGCCAGACCATTGAAAAAGCCGACCGTATTATTGAAGACAATACACCTCTATTCACCTACAACTGATGCACAGCTCAAACCTGATTTCGTATCAGTTACGGACTGACCGAAAGGCCGGTCCCCACGTACCAGGGAGAAGCTAAAATGACGAATGACCAGCCTCCCCCTTCGGAAAATCAATCGGAAGACCAGTTTAAAACCCCTCTCTTTGACGCCATGGTCAACCTGGCGGAATCTCGTAAGGTTTCGTTTCATACGCCGGGGCATAAAAGCGGCAAGGGAATTTCCACCCGGTTTAGAAAGTTTGTCGGGCCGAGGATATTTTCCATTGATCTGACAACTCTGGACGAGGTCGATTCTCTCCAGAAGCCAAAAGGGGTGATCAAGGAAGCGCAGGCCCTGGCGGCGATGGCCTATGGTGCCCAGCGCTCATTCTTCCTGGTCAATGGCACCACCGGCGGAAATCATGCCATGATGATGACGGTATGCAACCCTGGCGACAAGGTCATTATTGCCAGGAACGCCCATAAATCGGTTCTCGCAGGGCTGATCTTGAGCGGGGCCCAGCCTCTTTTCTATTCTCCCAGTGTAGATGAACAGCTGAAAATCACCCTGAATGTGACTTACGAAGCAACCAAAGCGGCCATCGACGAGTTTGTTCCACAGGGGGCCAGGGTCCTTTTTCTGACCAGCCCGAATTATTACGGAATCTGCGCCGATCTTGAGAAAATTATACCCTATGCCCATGAAAAAGGTCTGATTGTGATGGTGGACGAGGCCCATGGGCCTCATTTGAAGTTTCATGACGATCTGCCAATTTCGGCCCTGGAGGCGGGCGCCGACCTTTCGGTTCAAAGCACGCACAAGATCATCGGAGGCATGACCCAGGCTTCCATGCTCCATGCGCAGGGGCCGAGAATTGATTATACGACGTTGACGAATGTTCTCAAATTTTCCCAGACGACCAGTCCCTCTTATATCCTGATGGCGTCTCTTGACCTTGCGAGAATGCAGATGGCGACCGAGGGGAAAAAGCTCCTGGAGAAGGCGATCCGGCTGGCGGAAGAAGCGAGGGCGAAGGTCAACAAGATTCCGGGGATCACCTGCTTTGGCAAAGAGACCCTGAAAAATTCCCTCTTCTCCAGCGTCGGGGATCTTGATGTCACCAAGCTGACGATCACCGTCAAGGACCTTGGCCTTTCGGGGTTTCAGGCGTCTCAGATGTTAAATACGAAATATAATATCCAGGTTGAAATGGCCGATCCATTTCATATTCTGATCATTGTGAGCATCGGGGACCGGAAAGATGATCTGAACCGGCTGATTGACGCGTTAAAGGAGATGTCAAAAGATTATTACAAGGGGCATCAGGTGACACCTCTGGAGACGATCGGACTTCCCCAGTTCAAGCATCAGTCGGTGATGACGCCGAGGGAGGCCTTTTTCACCGACCCTGAATATGTCAAATTGGATGATTCTGTCGGCAAGATCGCCTCTGAAATTATCACCGTCTATCCCCCGGGTATACCGCTCCTGGTGCCGGGAGAGATTATTACCCGGGAGATTCTCGATTACATCAAGAAAATGAGCGACCTCAACGCCACGGTCGACGGCCTGAACGAAAACAACACGGTCATCTGCACCATCAAAAAAGCGTAAGTTATTTGGGAATAATAGATCCGACGAGGTCGTAGGGGTGGGCCTCGACGATTTCAACGTCGACCATCTCTCCGGGGCTTGCGGTTCCTTCATTGATATAGACCAGGCCGTCCCCTTCGGGCATCTGGCCGTAATAACGGCCTTCCAGAAGGAGATCAGTCTCTTCCGAGAGGCCTGAGACGAGGCCCCTCTGAACGCTCCCGACCAGCTTCTGGTGGTTTTCAAGGGAGATTTCCTTTTGAAGTTCCATCAGGGTCTCCCACCGTTCCTGTTTGATTTCTTCGGCCACCTGATTCTCCATCTCCCCGGCAGGCGTATCCTCCTCCCGGGAATAGATAAAGACCCCCAGCCGGTCAAACCTTGTCTCTTTGACAAAATCATAAAGGGTCTGGAAGTGGCGGTCGGTTTCGCCCGGAAAACCGACGATCAGGGAGGTTCGCAAGACCAGGTTTGGAATCCGATTTCTCATCCGGGTAATCAGGTTAAGGGTATAGTCCTGTTTGTGTATCCTGTTCATCTTCTTTAAGATCTCTTCGTCAATATGCTGTAGCGGCATGTCGACGTAGTTGCAGATTTTCGGCTCATTTGCGATCAGATCCATGAGCTGGTCTGGAAAAGGGTGGGGGTAGTTGTAAAGGAGCCTGATCCAGTCAATATCGGTCTTGACCAGCTCTTTTAAAAGGGGAATCAACTGAACCTCCCCAAGATCGCGCCCGTAACTGGTCAGGTCCTGCGCAATCAGGTTTGCCTCCCGGACGCCTGACGCCGCAAGACGGTTGACCTCGTCTACGAGGGCGGGAATCGGACGGCTTCTCATTTTCCCCCGCATTTCGGGAATGATGCAGAACGAACAGGCCTTATCGCACCCTTCCGAGATTTTGACGTAGGCAAAATGGCCTGGACCAATCCGCATCCGGCCGGTCTGCGCCTCATCATAGAGGGCGGTAGGCTCCGAAATCCAGGAGGAGCGCTTTTTCTTTTTTCCCTTTTGTTCAAGGATATCTTTGCAGATTTCAGCGATTTTAGAATAGGACGCGGTGCCGACAACGGCGTCAAGTTCCGGTAACTCCTTTAACAGCTCGTCGCCATATCGCTGGGTCAGACATCCCGTTGCCACCAGGGTTTTACACTGGCCTGTCTTTTTAAGCTTCCCCAGGTCGATGATCATTTCAATCGATTCTCGTTTGGCAGATTCAATAAAGCCGCAGGTGTTGATAATAATGATCTCCGCCTCTTCTTCATGAGGGGTCAGTGAAAACCCGGCTTCATTGAGTTGATGGAGCATCACTTCGGAATCGACCTGGTTTTTGACGCATCCCAGGTTAATTAATCCGACCTTAGGCAATAATCGTTTTTCTATCTGAACTCTTTGATTTTTCATATTAATTCCATCTAATTCTAATTTTAAAATTGTACCATAGCCCGGAATCCTGAATAAAGTCTTTTGTGAGTATGTTCAATGCAAAGTGATATCGTTTCGAACGGTTAAATAAATATTCTATAATAACAATGTGTTATGAACTTTACCACAAAAAAGCCCCTCACCTTGACAAACGGGCAGGTGAGCGTTATATTTCTATCAATAGGGAGTTATTTCGAGAGAAAATAAGGAGTCTGGATCGTGGCCAAGAACGAAAAAAACAGTTGGGAAAATGAGCCGCCGGAAAACGAAAAACTGAAAGATCTGGTGCGTGATCTTGCTCATGCGATCAACTCCGTTTTCGCCGAAAGCAACGAGATTCGGACGGTGATTAAGGAT
>DATNMI010000478.1:0-2275 GCA_035602375.1 Nitrospiria bacterium
CCCGATGTCACTGATCTCATGCAGAGATTTCAAATTCCCGGAATGAAGGTTCTTGTTTTCGCGTTTGGAGAAGATCTTCCAACCCATCCCTTCTTGCCCCATAATTACACCGGCAACTGTGTCGTTTATACCGGCACCCATGATACGAATACCGTCCGGGGATGGTTCGCAAAAGAGACCGGTATGCCAGACAGGGAGCGGATGTCGGGCTATCTGGGACATGAAAGCCAGGAGGATACCGCGCATCTGAATTTGATCCGCCTCGCCATGATGTCGGTCGCGAATACGGTGATTGTCCCGATGCAGGATGTATTGGGACTCGGGGAGGAGGGGCGGATGAATTTGCCCGGGACCTTGAATGGAAATTGGGAATGGCGCCTGCTTCCTGAACAACTGACACCGTCTGCCCTCGATTTTCTTTCCCGGATGACGCTGATCTACGGCCGGGCGAATCCTTTATCGGGGCTGCGTTGACAAAGGGCGGACATTCCAGATTTTATCCGCGTATTCCTGAACCACGCGGTCGCTGGAGAACTTTCCCATGTTGGCCGTATTGAGTATGGCCCGCCGGATCCATTCTTTCCTGTTCTGGTAAAGAATATCCACCCGTTCCTGACAGGCGATGTAAGCTTCATAGTCGGCTAAAAGGAAATACCGGTCTCCTCCATGCAGCAGGGAATCGATAAGTGGACGAAAACGGTCGGACGATCCCGGGGAAAAGAAGCCCGAACCAATCATATCCAGAACCTCTTTCAACTCCGGATTCGCCTGATAATGCGAGATCGGGTCATATCCCTCCCTCTGTAGTTTCGCGATCCGTTCTGCGGTCAGGCCGAATATGAAGATGTTCTCTTCCCCAACCTCCTCCAGGATTTCAATATTTGCCCCGTCCAGGGTTCCGATAATCAGCGCGCCATTGAGGGCCATCTTCATATTCCCTGTGCCCGACGCCTCCATGCCGGCGGTGGAGATCTGTTCAGAAAGTTCGCTGGCAGGAATAATATCTTCCGCGGTGGATACATCATAGTTGGGAATAAAAACCACTTTGAGCCGGCCTTTGATGAGAGGATCATGATTGATAATGTCTGCAACGTTATTGATCAGGTTAATGATCAACTTGGCCTGGGTATAGTCCGGCGCGGCTTTGCCGGCGAATATGGCAGTTCGGGGGACACGTTGAAGGTGGGGGTTCGACCGCAATCGGTTATAGAGCGTGATCAGGTGGAAAATATTCAGCAATTGCCGTTTATATTCATGAATTCGCTTTGCCTGAACATCGAAAATGGAGTGAACGTTTACCTCAATCCCCAGATTTTTTTTGATTAACTCCGCCAAACGTTCCTTATTGTCCTGTTTAACTTTCCAGAATTCATTGGAAAAATCTGGGTCTTCGGCTAATGGAACAAGCTTTTTCAGCTCATCGAGTCTCGTGAGCCATGCGTCCCCGATCCGGGAAGTGATTAATTTTGAGAGGCCCGGGTTGGCCTGATTCAGCCATCGGCGCGGCGTGATTCCATTGGTGATGCTGAGAAAACGATCGGGAAACAACCGATTAAAATCGGCAAAGATGGTCTCCTTCATGAGACGGGTATGAAGTTTGGAAACGCCGTTGACCTTATGGCTTCCAACGACCGCCAGATGGGACATGCGAACCAGTCGTTCCCCGTCCTCCTGAATAATGGATATCCGTCTAATCAGATCCTTGTCCTCCGGACCCCGGAGAGAAACCTCCTTAAGAAACCTCTCGTTGATTTCATAAATGATCTGAAGGTGCCGCGGGAGTATGGCCTCAAACATACTGACGGGCCAGGTTTCTAAAGCTTCCGGAAGCAGGGTATGATTGGTATAGGCAAATGTCCGGGAGGTAATGGTCCAGGCCCGGTCCCATTCAAGGTGATGATCGTCTATCAGGAGACGCATCAGTTCAGGTATCCCGATGGAGGGATGGGTGTCGTTTAATTGAACAGCGACCTTTTCGGGAAACTGGTCTAACGATTCATGGTGGAGTAAAAAACGGTGAAGAATATCCTGCAGGGCGGCGCTGACGAAAAAATACTGTTGTTTAAACCGGAGCTTTCTGCCGACATGCGTCGATCCGCTTGGGTAAAGGACCCTCGATATATTCTCCGACTCGACCTTTTCTTCAACCGCTTTAATGTAGTTACCCTCGTTAAAATATTTGAGGTCAAAATCACGGGAGGATTTCGCCGACCAGAGCCTTAAGATATTCACGGCATTGGAATCAGGTCCATATCCGGGAATGGGAATATCGTAG
>DATNMI010000479.1:0-4470 GCA_035602375.1 Nitrospiria bacterium
CTCCTTAACGTTTGAATTCAATATCGTCCGCAACTTTCCCGAGGCTTCTGCCGTTTGCAGCTTGTGCCGGTTCTTGTCCTTCACTCTGGAAAAGGCGTCTCCCCTGTAGGAGAGGGTCACTGTCTTGTTCGATTTTTCAGCGATGGAACAGGCGGCCTCCAGCGCGGCGTCTCCTCCCCCCACGACCAGCACATGCGACCGCCGATATTGTTCGGGATCAATGAGCCGATAGACGACTTTTGAAAGATCTTCCCCCGGGACGTTGAGTTTACGGGGTGTTCCCCCCCGGCCGAGCGCGAGGAGTACCGCTCGGGTTTCATAAGAACCTTTTGAGGTTTTGACAATAAACCCGTTATCGGACTTCCTGATTTCTTCCATCCGTTCGTTATACCGGATAACGATGCCTGTCTTTTGCTCAACTTCCCGCATGAAAGTGAGCAGTTTTTCTTTTCCGATTTCTCCGAACTTGATATTTCCAATTAACGGGAGTTTGGCTGGCTGGGTCATGACTATTTTTCCGCGCGGAAAGTGAGCCACTCTTCCCCCAAGGTTTTCCTGTTCGACGGCTACATACTTTAATTTATATTGCTGGCATGCCAGAGCGGCCGAAAACCCGGCTGGTCCTGCGCCCACAATGACGACATCCAGATTCGTTTTGTTTGACTTTAGTTTCTTAATCGATTCGATTGCCTGGCGGCCCTGTTCAACGGCGTTTCGAATCAGACCCATACCGCCCAGTTCCCCCGCGATGAATATGCCTGGAACATTGGTTTCAAAGTCAGGTTTTACATGAGGGATATCTACCCCTCTCTTTTCAGTTCCAAAGACGAGCGAAATCGCTTCCACAGGGCAGGCCTCGTAACAGGCGCCGTGGCCGATGCAGTGCGTCGGGTTAATGACGGCAGCCCTGCCTTTAATCAGTCCCAGGACATCCCCTTCAGGGCAGGCATTGACACAGCTTCCCGAACCGATACAGAGATCCGGATCTATCATTGGGTGCAGGGAAGATGGCTCCGTGAGGCCTTCTGCTTTTATCGTCTCAAGTTTTTGAAGGTTCACCCGGTCTGTTTTTTTCCTCGATCGGGATTGTAAAATCCAGATCCCGATAACGCCCAGAACGCCCGAAATTATCCAATAAAATTCCATCATCTTTCCCAAAAAGTGGATATTCTTATGTTCTTTAAGATAACTGCCGTCTCACAATCTGTCAAATCAGTTGATCCATTTGAATTATGGGTCAAAACACCCTGATTGATAAAATTTTTGAAAGGGAAAAAACCTTTGGGCAAATTGCCAGAATTTTTTGACAAATTTGGCCTTATGATACTGAAAGTATCGACTTTAATTTTATAACACACTATATATAGTGCATATAATATATATATACCACTATATATAGTGTGTTATTTGGCACTGTTATTGCTTTTATCTATGTTTTGAGTTTTTGAGATATAAATCCGGTAGCCAAAGGGATGATGAAATAATGATACCGCTCATTAAAAAGCAAACATTCAAATTCATTATAGTTTTCCTTCTTGCGGGGATGTTTTTTTTAGCCGGAGGATTATTACTGAAGTCCTTCGCTAAAGGAGACTCCAGCCAGGGAAGTGTGGTCCTTGCGGCCGCCGAAACCGGTATATCCAGGAATTTCAATCATGATTCGACTTCGTTTTCCCTCTACGGGGCTCATCGCCAGCTTGAATGTGCTGTATGCCATGCCGGTGGAAGATACAGAGGCATCCCCCGCGACTGCGAAAGATGCCATAATGGACAGCTTGCTCCCGGAATGCCTCAGGGACATTTCCTGACGAGGCAGTCCTGTTCTACTTGCCACTCCCAGAGCGCTTTCTATCCCGCGAGCTTTATTCACGACCCTTCCACTGCGGGACAATGTTCCAATTGCCACAATGGACAAAAGGCGACTGGAAAACCGGCCAATCATATTGTCACCACGCTTCAGTGCGATTCCTGCCACAGAACCTCAGGCTGGCTTCCTGCTTCCTTCATGCATGACGCTTCCACAGTCGGTCAATGTCCAAAATGCCATAATAACCAGACAGCGCCGGGAATGCCGTCTACGCATCTTGCGACGACTCTCTCTTGCGATCAATGTCATAACACAACCGCCTGGCTCCCGGTCTCTTACCCGAATCACCCCGCTCCACTTCTTATCGGAGGGCATAGCGGACTGGATTGCCTGGTTTGCCATTCCGGATCTTTTTCGACTGCTATTTATCGCGACGGAACCACGTACGGGTCGTGTGCGAACTGCCATAGGCGAAATTACACATTTCCGAGTCCGTCCGCGCACCAGGTGCCCGCCGGGACAGGAACTTTGGCGACGTCGCTTACGGCAAACGCGACCTGCACCATCTGTCATCAACACTCAGGTTATTCCTGGTAATTCAATAACGTAGGCAGACAGAATTCAGGAAATGTAAAAAAAGAGGACCATCTTGTTTAAAACTCGTCTTGCCCTCTGCTTCATACTTCTTTTTCTGGCAGGCTGTTCTTTTGGAAACAGACTTACCGTTCCTGAAAAGAACTCGCAGGAAATACGGGAGGGGATTGAATATTTCACCAAGAGCAATTACCTCAGAGCCAGGTCGGTTTTTACCCATTTCATTGAAACCCACATCGGCGTTCCGGAACTAGAAGAGGCCCAATGGTATCTTATTCAGATTTCGGAGAAACTCGATCCTGTTAAAATTGCCATTTACCAATACAATCTATTTTTGAAAAATTTCCCTGGAGGAAGGCACTTTCAGGAGGCCTTAGAGCGGCTGGCCGCCCTTGGGACACAGGATCAGACCCCGGTGATTCCTCCTGATTCAGCGGCTCCCCCGTTCGAACCAGCGCCTGCGCCCCCGAAAATGGACCTGGCCGTTTCTGCTCCAAGAGCGCCCAGGATTACCCCTGATAAAATTTATGGAAATCTGATTACCGAATATCTCTACGACGAAGTTCTCTCTCCATCTCCGGCTATGAATATTCAAAGCCGGTTAAGCGAATTTCTTGATATTCGCTGGAGGAAGGGGATGGGGCCCGATTTACGGACCTATTTTAATGCGATGAATGGCAACGATTTTATCAATAGCAATAATAATCGGGAGCGCCTCAATAAGCTCTACATTGAAGGAAACCGAATAGGCGTTCTGGCCAACTTCAAATTTGGAAGGCAACCTTCCTCCGGGAATACCTTATTTAACCGGTTTGACGGGTTATCTTTTTCATTTCCATTTTCTGCGATTTTATGGACAACCAGCGCCGGCGTTCCTGTAGATATTTTTGCTCATAATAATATCAATGTAAGTACTGACCAACGGTTTTACGAATCTTATCTTTCAGTCAATAATTTTCATTCTTTCACCGCAAAAGCCTATTTTACCCAGGACTTTTTTCAGGATTTTTCAATCCGAAAGGCCTTCGGAACCAACGGTTTTTTCCTGAAGGATAATGTCAATGCCGGCTGGAGCTTTGACCAGGACATTGATTTTAACCGTGTTAATTCCAGCATGGTTAATTTTGAATACACAAGGTCAAAAATGCGATATTCCGGATCCATTGAATTCCGAAAAAATCCCTTTTTGACTTTTCAAACGGCCCTGTTAGATCCATCGCTTGTCAGTACGTCCCCGATGACAATGGCCAATCTGATTCAGATTATGCCGAGGGAACAGATCCAGCAATTAGCGGAGGCCAACACCCAGACCACAATGGATTATAATCTTGGCCTGGCTGCAGAACTTTCAGAAGCGTGGCGAGCTGAACTCCGTTTTGGACTAACACTTTTTAATCCTCGGGATGTTTTGGCGCATGGACCCTGGACAGATTCTGACAAGACCATGACGCGCTACTCTTTATTCATTTCGGAAAGAAACGCGATGAGTCTGTCAGAAACCGGAACTGTTCTTCTTTTATACCAGTTTGGAACCGATTCGACAGACATCACCGCTATTGGTACACTATCCAGGAACTGGACAAACGGGTTTCAGGGAACCGCGCGGTTCCGGATAGAATCGATGACATTTAACGTATCCGATACCGATATTACCCGATGGGCGCCCGGTTTCGTAGCAAGACATGTGACAAAAAGGGGGACGGAGATCAGCCTGGAAGGGGATTACACTGTTGAAACCAATTCCCTTTTGCGCAACGCTACACAGACCATACAGTCCCGTGCCAGCGTCATGATCCCTTTTTAGTTTTTCACCGATAATTGACATTGACACCAACCTGATATGGAGAATAGATATGTCCATTTTAAAAAAATTACTTCTACTGACGGGAATCTCCCTTGCCGTCGGTCTTCCCTTTTATTTTCTGGAAAATCCCTATGAACCAGGGGACCCTATTCCCCGGCTACTTGGCATCATCGGATCCGCCATGATGTTTGTCGGAGCCTCCTTTTACTTTATCCGGAAAAGGGTTAAATTCCTGAAAAATTCAGGAAAATTAAAATACTGGCTT
>DATNMI010000014.1:0-1104 GCA_035602375.1 Nitrospiria bacterium
CGGATTGAGACCTGTGGCAAAAGGACCTTTTCCATTCCCCCTTGCACCATGACAGCCGAGGCAATATCTTTCATAAACCGCTTTTCCCCGTTTGACCCCTGCAGGCGCCAGGGAATTGTCGGTTTCGGAATAAGCGATCCCTTGGCACAAGAATATAAAAGCTGAAATTAATAGAACTTCCAGGAAACGTCTAAAATTCATCGCTTTGTCCTTCTAAACTCCAGGCACACTTCAATAGTCATCCCTATAAAATCGAGTTACTATGAAAAAGTATAGCAGACATTCTCCATTCCGCAAGCCGGAGTGGCTTAGAAAGCAAAATCAATTCCGGCCAAAACAGTTTGCGTGACCAGGTCTTCCAGGGTGACCAGATTGGCTTTGGAGACCGTCAGAGAACTGTATTCGAGGTGAAAGGCCATCAACATCTGGGATGTCTGGTAATAATAGTACCGTGTGCCGATTGTCACACCTGTCTGGTTATTATAATCGGATGGGAGTGCAGGATCAGGCTGTTGGCTGGTGTTTACCCTGTCGTAGTGGCCGAAAATAACCGTGTTTAGCGATGGCATCAGGTTCAATTCGATAACTCCGCCTGAAAAAATACCATCCTGCGTTCCTCCTGTACTAACGATACCGGTGGAACTATTAGTATAAGGGGTGGCGCAAGGAGGAACGGGACAGGTAATCGCCGTGTCTGGCAAAGTTGTAGGCCCAACCAGGGCCCCCGCATCCACACCATAATGGTATTGGAATGAGAGGGAAGCTGACGGCGCTCCAGATGTCCCAAAATTAAAAGTCAAGTCACTGCCAGCCCGCATGAATCTCTGGTTATTTTCCCCGGTTCCGGGAATCGGGGTTCCCCCGATCGTCTTAGAGGCAAGAGGCGAAACGCCATAATTAAAGAAAAATCCGAGCTTCTGACTGGAGAGATTATGGTCTTGTTGAAACGCCAACCTGCCATAGAGATTCGGATGTTTATTGGCGTCATCGGACCCATTGTGAATGTCGAGGGCGTAGTTCACCCGGCCTTCCGGAGAGTGTCCCAGCAATTCAATTCCGAATTTATTGGCTCCGAAGTCAAATTGATTGATGTTTGCGCTCCCG
>DATNMI010000547.1:0-6380 GCA_035602375.1 Nitrospiria bacterium
GCCGGCGCCGGAACCCGGATGAATGCCGGGATTTCGAAACAATTTCTTCCTCTGGGAGGAAAACCGGTTCTCTGCCATACCCTTACGGTTTTCGACCTGCATCCTGCCATCACCGAAATTGTTCTGGTCGTTTCAAAAGAGGATAAAGCGCAAGCCGAAGAAATGGTTTTCCGAAAGCATCCCTTCCGAAAGATTTCCCCGCTGGTTCAAGGAGGCGTTGACCGGAGGGAGTCGGTTTACAGGGGGTTGTTGGCGGTAAGCCCCGGGACCGATTATGTCCTCGTTCATGACGGTTGCCGTCCTTTTGTCACGCCTGAAATGATTTCCCAATCACTGGAGTCCGCTGTTAAATTCGGGGGAGCGGTCGTTGCCGTTCCGCTCCGCGATACCCTGAAAAGAGGGGAAGAGAACCTGGTCAAAGGGACGGTTCCCCGCGCCGGGTTGTGGAGAGCGCAGACGCCGCAGGCTTTCCGTTTCTCCCTTCTTTTGAAAGCCTACGAAGAGGCGATGAAATCAGGAGCGGAGGCCACTGACGATTCCCTGCTGGTGGAACGTCTGGGAGAGGATGTTGCGATTGTACCGGGTTCCGATTTAAACATCAAGATTACGGTTCAGGAGGATATGGTTCTTGCAGAACTGATCCTTCAGATGGGCAAGGAGAGAAATACCGGGGAAGCGCGCTTTGTTTAAAATCGGGATCGGTTATGATATCCACCGCCTTGAAGAGGGCCTCCCGCTGATGCTTGGAGGTATCCGGATCCCGTATTCCAAGGGATTAGCCGGACATTCTGACGGCGATGTTCTGATCCATGCCATCGGCGACGCGATTCTAGGCGCGATGGGCATGGGAGATATTGGCAAGTTTTACCCCGATACCGACCCTGCGTTTAATGGGATGCGGAGCGCGAGAATACTTGAAGATCTTGCGGGAGTTCTTGAAAAAGAAGGGTGCCAGATCGAAAATATCGATACGATCGTTATTGCCCAGGAACCGAAACTGGCCCCTTTCGCCGAAGAAATCCGCTCCTCGCTGGCGCGGGCATTGAAACTTGATAGCAAGAATGTAAACTTCAAGGCGAAGACCGCGGAGAAACTGGATGCCTTGGGAGCCGGGGAGGGAATGGCGGCCCACGCGGCGGTGATCATTTCCCGGAAGCGGGAAAACCTCCGGAATTCATTTTAACGCGTTTTCGAAGTGCGAGAATAAAGTCTTTATGATGTGGAAAAAAATGAGACAGGATTACCGGGCCATTTTTCAAAGGGATCCGGCTGCGGTCAATCCGGTTGAAGTGTTATTGACCTACTCCGGATTTCATGCGGTTCTTTTTTACCGTGTAGCGCACATCCTCTGGATCTGGAAGATTCCGCTCCTGCCGCGGGTGATTTCCCAGCTGGCCCGTTTTTTAACCGGGATCGAGATTCATCCGGGGGCGACTATTGGCGGGGGATTTTTTATTGATCATGGAATGGGCGTCGTGATCGGAGAGACTACGGAAATCGGAGAGAGCGTTACCCTTTATCAGGGGGTAACCCTGGGGGGGACCGGTAAAGAGCGGGGAAAGAGGCACCCGACCCTAGGAAATCATGTCATGGTCGGTGTGGGTGCCAAGATTCTGGGAGGAATCACCATCGGAGAGGGCGCGAAGATAGGAGCCAACTCGGTAGTCCTCAGGTCGGTTCCGCCTCATTCGACGGTCGTCGGCGTCCCGGGAAGAATTCTTAAAACACGCGAAGCCAAAGACCCTGAACTGACCATGAATCAGACCGACTTCCCTGATCCTATTTCAGACCGGCTTGATCAGCTTGAACATGAACTCTCCGAGCTCCGCCTGTTGCTCGAAGACAAAGCCGCCCGCAATAAAGAAAAACCCTAATAATAGACTTTGAGGAGGTAGAGCCCTTCCGGCGGGGCTGTCGGCCCGGCCTTCTTTCTGTCTCTCGCCGCAAGAATTGTTTTCATCTTTGCCGGCGCAACGTTCCCCAGGCCGGCCTCCACGACCGTTCCTACAAGGTTTCTGACCATATGCGTTAGAAACCGGTCAGCCGTAAATAGAAATTTAAAGCCGTTTTTATCTTTGGAAACCGAACACGACATCAGATTGCAGGTCATCGATTCCGATTCCGTAGCGGAGGCTGCAAACGAGGCGAAATCTTTTTTTCCCTTTAAGAGCGCAAGCGCCCTTTTCATCCTGGCAAGATTTAAAGGCCTTGCGTAAAACCACTCCCGATTATAGGTAAAGGGGCTTTTTTCGTTCCCGATCAGGTAGAGATAGGTTTTTTTCAGAGCGGAATATCGGGCATGGAAGGCAGGAGAAACAAACTCAACCTTCCGGACGGCGATCTCGGGAGGAAGAAGCGCGTTAAGCGCTGAAATCCATTTGCGGGCCGGATACGGCCGGGCGGTGACGAAATTTGCAACCTGCCCGATGGCGTGGACTCCGGTGTCTGTTCTTCCGGCCCCCAGGAGATTGACCGGTTCTCCGCCGGAGACCTTTTGAATGACTCCACTCAGGATACCCTGGACCGATTGCGCATTTTTTTGAATTTGCCAGCCATGGAAATACGATCCGTTGTAGGATATCGTCAGCTTGACATTGATGGGGGGTCGGTTTCCGCCTGAATCAGGAGGCATACGCATTTGAATTGGCGGTCATGTATTTCTTGATGGCCTCCAGAAGCGATTGGGCCATCTTTTGGCGGTATTCCTGGGATTTCAGACGCTGTTCTTCAGCCGGGTTGCTGATAAAAGAGACTTCCGCCAGAATGCTCGGCATCGAAGTATTCATCAGAACGAAGAAAGGCGCGGTCTTGACGCCAAGGTCGACGACGGGATAGCCTGGCCTCAGGTTCTCCATGAAAGAATAACGGGTGAGATGGGCCAACTCCTGGGATTCCTCTGATTTGAACTCGCGGGAAAGGTCCTTCTGTATCGACAAAAGGGTTTTCTGGAGGTTGGAGGCCTCACGCTCGGAGGAGTTGTTTTCCCTGGCCGCGGTCCGCAGCGCATCCTTGTCCCTGGCCCTTCCCAGAAGATAAATTTCAATTCCCCTTGCCGTCCGGTGGGGGCTGGAATTGGCATGAATTGAAATGAAGAGATCTGCGTTGGCCTGGTTGGCGATCCGGGTCCGCTCTTCCAGGGGGATAAAAACGTCCCGGCTGCGGGTCATAATGACATGGATGTTCATATCTCTTTTCAAAAGGTCCCGGAGCCGCAGTCCGATATCAAGTACGGCTTCTTTTTCAGTGTAACCGGTCAGCCCGACTGCTCCGGGGTCTTTTCCGCCATGTCCCGGATCGATAACGATGTTGTGAATTCCTGTTTTCAGCGGTGAGAGATCCTCAAGGGTTTTCTTCGGCTGAAGAACCGGCGGGGCAGAAGCGCCCACCGCCGGAGCGGGTTTCAATAACGGGAGCGATTCCTTCCTGAAATCGAGTACCACCCGCTCAGGGTCTTTCAGTCTTGTCACCTTGTAATCGGTGTTAGGTATATCAGTTAAAGTCAGCGTCACGCCCTGATCATCCTTTTCAAACTTGGCCGTCATGGATCGTCCATCGTTGATCGACAATGTTTTTCCGCTCAAGTTAGCGGCCAGTGAAGCGCCCGGGAAAAGAACCTTGAGGGTGCCCGGTTCGGGGCCCGGCCTTGGTTCAAACCGGGCCGGAGCCTTCACATCAACCACGATCCTGACAAAATTTTCGTGATTCCAGGAACGGAGATTATAAATCGTCTCCTCCTCGGGGAGGTGGATGGCGTTCTGATCCGGTGAGGCGGGAGAGCCTGCTCCCGTCAGGCGGGCGTTCACCTTTACCCAGTATGACTGTTTCCGGATGTCCTGAGGTTTTTTAAAACGCTGCCCCATCTGAGCATAGAGAGAAGCCAGCCCCGACGAGGCCTCTTTCTTGACTTCAGGGTTTCTGTGTCTGTGATAGGACTCTTTATAAAGCGCGGCGCATTTCAGCCAAGAGCTTCTCCGGCGCTGTTTTACGGAAGAAAGCGCCAGACGGTTGTTGCAGTTCCGGGCGGCGGACAGAGACGCAGAAACAGGGGGAGCGGTTTCCCCAAGAAGAGGCGCCTGGAAGAGAGGGAAGAAGAAAACTATTGAAACAAGACCGGCGACGACATAAAAGTAAAAGTTTTTTATCACACATTCTCCCCGTATAAACTTTAAACTATAAGAAACCTGCCGGCTTGTCAACTATTAGGAACAGCAATCGGGATTCCCAGGCATTTTCTGCTCCTGTACAGGCGGGGAAGAATTGCCCGGAACCGGCGATTAGGATTGACTCTCCACTCGATTTCAGTTATTTTGTAGTTTTATTTTTTTGGGGAATAGAATGTACGAATTGATGATTGAAGAAACGTTTTCCGCAGCCCACCAAATCAGGAAATTGAAGGGTCCGGGAGGGAAGATCCATGGCCATAACTGGAAGATTCAAGTGTTTATTCTGAGCAAAGACATCGATTCAAACGGGATATCTGTGGAGTTTGGCCTGTTAAAGAAGGAGCTTCGTTCGGCCATTGAGGCCCTTGACCGTTCCTTTATTAACGAAGTATTTCCTTTTACGGAAATCAATCCGACCAGTGAGAATCTCTCCCGGTGGCTTTATGACACGCTGAGCAAGAAGCTTGACCGGGAAGATCAGGAAATCTCCCGAATCGTGGTTTGTGAAGACAACACCGTTTCCGCGACCTATTTTGAAGATTAATAGGAAAACGAAGCATCAGGCTTTGCTTGTGCTGAGTGTGGGGCAAGGGGGCGAATGTTGCCACGAAAAAGTGGCAATGCGCTATGAGCGCCGCCGAGACAGTGAGGCGGCCGGAGCCTTGAGTGGTTTGTGCGAAGGCCCCCGGTAAAACCGGATTAAATTCTAAAGAAAGGACTTAACATGGTAGAAGTGACATTATCTCTGGTAAAACCGGACGCCGTCAGAAAGAATCTTATCGGGGATGTTTTGAGGAAATTTGAGCAGAACGGGCTTAAAATAGTCGGGTTGAAGATGCTTCATCTCTCCAGGAAAGAGGCAGAGGGCTTTTACGCGGTTCATCAAAAGAGGCCGTTTTTTAACGACCTCACTACGTTTATGTGTTCCGGACCGATTGTCGCTCTGGCCCTGAAGGGTGAAAATGCCATTAAAAAGGTAAGAGAAATCATGGGGGCCACCAATCCCAAAGAGGCCGGGCCCGGGACAATACGGAGAGAATTCGGGAACGGAATCGAGGAGAATGTCGTGCACGGGTCCGATTCCCCGGATTCGGTAAAGTTCGAACTGCCCTATTTTTTTTCTTCCCTGAATTTAAATGAGTAAAACCGCTAAATATTCCACTCGTTGCGACGTGGTCATTGTGGGAACAGGTCTTTCCGGACTGGTGGCGGGCGCGCTGCTGGCCAAAGCGGGGGAAAAGGTCGTTTTCCTGGATGATCAGGAAAAAAAAGACGTGCCGCCGACTCCGGTAATTCCGCAGGAGCTATGCTTTGGCTTTGACCGGGACGGGTTGGTTGACAGAGTCTTCAACGACCTGGGGGTCTCATTATCGCTTCTGAAACGATCGCGGGATAGTTTTGAAAGAAAGGACTTTATCCTGCAGATCCTTTTCCCTTTTCACAGGTTCACGCTCTATCAGGACAGGAAAGAGACTCTCGATGGCCTGAAAATCGGCTTTGGAGGCCGGTTTTCCGCCGTGAGAGACCTTTTGAACCGGTCCGATGCGTTAGATCCGCTTCTTTATCCTTTTCTCCTGGTCGATTCGGTCAATTCCTCGCTTCTGAAAGGAGGCTTTTTCCAGAGATTGGGTCCTTGGTTAAGATACCGGATGAGAACCGGCTTTCTAAGAAATAAACGTTCGGACGGGTACCTTCGGGAGTTTGGATGTGACGGACCTCTTGTTGAATTCTTTGAATCACTTTCGCTCTTTTTTTACGGTAAAACGCTAGCGGGCATTACAGCGCTTGATTTAATGCATCTGGTTCTCTTTTTCAGACGAGAGCCTCTCGCCGCCATCTCCGGACGCGCTGGAATCAAGGAAATTCTCCGAAAAGTCATTCGTGACAATAAGGGAGAGAAACTTGAAGATATTCCGTCATCGATCCATTTTACCGGAAAGAAAGCGGAGGGGATAGGATTCAAAACCCGGGAACCTCTAGGCTGTGACACCCTGATTCTCAGCCCGGGGGAGGATGGTGCTGATTATTTTGATGATAAAGAGAAACTCCTGAAGGTGTATATTGAGGTTCCGCAAGCCGTGATTCCTTCCATGATGGGGGATTTCATGCTCCTCCCTCTGGAGCCGGAGAAGCCCTTTGACGAGGGGAACTTCTTGACGGTACTCCTTGAAAAAAGGAGAGCGGAACAATCGGGAGAAAGCGGGGAGAAACGGGGTC
>DATNMI010000033.1:0-2147 GCA_035602375.1 Nitrospiria bacterium
GAGCCGCTTCGGACAATCTGGGGGAGTGGGCCGGACAATATTTTTGCCGCGGGAGATAACCGGACGATTCTTCATTTTAACGGCAAAAAGTGGACGCGGTAGCCGCTGACCCCGGCATTTCTACGAAGCTTTTTTCTTGATAAAGCCCCCTTTGCGAAACTCTTCAAACGCAACCTTCAGCTCTTCATCGGTATTCATGACAATGGGGCCATACCAGGCAATTGGTTCGCCCAGCGGTTTACCGGCCAGCAATAAGAAACGAACGCCTGATTCTCCCGTCTGAACCTCGATCTGATCCCCTTCGTGGTAATAAAGAACGAGGTTTCCGGGGCCGATCTGTGAGCCGGACTGCGCCGAATCGCTAAACTCGGCTCTTCCTGCGACGACATAGGCGAAAACCGTATGGCCTGGTTTAACCGGGTGAGAAAATCGCGTTTCAGGCGGGATTGAAATATCCATATATTCCGGATCGATTACGATATCTTTTACCGGACCTGATATGCCATCGACATTGCCTGCCACAATTTTCACGGTCACGCCGGAGGGGAGCTTGACTTCCGGAATCTCTTTGGCTTTCACGTCCCGGTAACGGGGGTCCATCATCTTCTCGGAGGCGGGAAGGTTGGCCCAAAGCTGATATCCCCAGATCTTCTTATTCGGGCCGATTTTCGGCATCTCCTGGTGAAGAATGCCGCTCCCGGCCGTCATCCATTGAACGTCGCCGGAACTGATCACCCCGCTGTTTTTCATGCTGTCTTGATGTTCGACCTCTCCGTCGACCACATAGGTAATCGTTTCAATCCCCCGATGGGGATGCCAGGGAAATCCGGCTAGATATTCTGAAGGCTCGTTGGAGCTGAAATCGTCCATCATGAGGAAAGGATCGAGTTTCGGAAGCTGGGGAAAACCAAAGACCCGCTTTAAGTGGACCCCGGCCCCTTCGAGGGTCGGCTTGTTTTTCCAGACCACATTAATTTTTCGGGTTTGAGACATTATCGTTCCGCCTTTTTAAAAATTGACTTGTATTGTTAATACTACGGGACGGGCGGCCTTTGTTCAATTCAAATCGGGTTTTGCGCTTGAAGAGTCCCGGATCAGAGGGTAAACTGAACAGATCGTCACTTAGTCGTTTTCCCTGAATGGAGGTTCAATGAAAGTAAAAGCGCTTGATTTGACAAAAGAATTTCCTGAAAGTCCAAAAATATTGACCGCCGGATATTGCCATCTGGCCCGGATGAGAGACAAGGCCAGGGCCAAATCGGCCGGAAACCTGGGAGAATATATTTACCCCTGCCCTCTGGATCAGAAACTGCTCGGGTTTCTTGAAATCGCTCCCGAAGCGTTTTATGAGGCAGCGCAAAATTCTGATGACAAGGAACTGGAGGCTTGGGTGAAAAGAAATGCCAAATCGAGGTCGGAAGGTGAACTTCGCTCCTGGAACAAGGCGTTTCTTGGGGCCAAGCCCGACGCCCCTGAAAAGAAAGAATATTTCCTGGGCCTTTTGAGAAAAATCGATCCGTCCCGGAACGATATTGAAACCTGGGCCGATCTGCTTGACCTTGACGAAAAACGGGTGGTGCCGGTTCGAAAATAAAATCCGCTTCTGTTCTCCGGACTTTAGCCGTTAACGCCTGGCCATCAGCCGTTTGACCGCTTCAAACCAGAGAACGCTGATTGCGCCCATCGCCAGGGAAAAGAGGACTTCTCCTGCCGTGAGCGGCGCAAATCGAAAGAGATGAATGAGGCCGGGCAGGTAGAGAACCAGCGCGAGAAACGTCCCCGTTCCCCCGATGACCCACCAGAGGGCCCGGTTCCGCTTTTGCAATCCCTTCCAGAGCGGCTCTGTAAGAGAGCGGTTGGCCAGAATCATAAAAAGATTCGAAACCACCATAACGGTAAAGGCCAATGCCCGTGCCCGGTCAGGGCCGCCATGCCCGTTTCTGATGCCCTCCGGCCCGTATCCCAGGCCCCAACCATAGACCATAAGCACAATCGCGAGAACGGAAAAGCCCTGGAGCAGGAGAAAAAACCACCCGGTCCCTCGAAAAAGAGGGGCCCCGGCCTCTCTGGGCGGGCGCTTCATGGCGCCTTTTTCTTCTTCTTCCGCTTCAAAGATTATGGAGGAAGCCGGGTCGATGATAAATTCC
>DATNMI010000085.1:0-2656 GCA_035602375.1 Nitrospiria bacterium
AGCGCCGTTTCCCGCCGCCGGCGGTGATAAGACCTCTCCGGACAGCATTTCCGGGGAAATTCCTTCGTCACGAGGAAGCGTTCCCCCGCCGCTATTTCTCTGCCCTTCCGGCCCGGTGATCTCTTTATCATTTTCCATTATTTTTCCCCAATACCTCATCCATAAGCACCGCCACGTCCAGCACCAGAACTGTTTTCTTGTTCCCGAGTTCAGCGGCGCCGGCGATTCCCGGAAGCGTTCCAAGCACCGACCCAAGCGATTTAATCACGACTTCTTGCTGATCGATGATATCATCCACGATCAGCCCCATCCGTTTCTCGGCCGAGCCGATGATAATCACATAGAGGGATGAGGCCTGCTCTACCGGCCTCTTTAACCCGAAAAGATCCTCCAGACGAAGGAGAGAAATGGTATGCTCCCTGAGCTGGATGACCTCCCGGTTATCAATGGTTTTTAGATCCTTTCGGTCGATAATCAGACTTTCTGAAACCGAATTCAGCGGAACTGCGTACTCTTCCTCGCCGATTCGCACAAGAAGCGCACGGATGATGATCAGCGTAATGGGAAGCGTGATCGTGAACTTCGTTCCTTTTCCCTCGATCGTGCTGACTTGCGCCAGCCCGGACAGCTTGGAAATATTTCTCGCAACAACATCAAGTCCGACGCCTCTACCGGAAAGGTCGGTGACCGTCTGGCTCGTGCTGAAACCCGGAAGGAAAATCAAGTCTATTAATTCTTTCGGAGAATACTCCCGGTTGGGATCGGCCAGTTTCTTTTCAATCGCTTTCCGGTAAACAGCCTGGAGGTTGATTCCGGCTCCGTCATCCTCGACTTCAATCTGCACCTGATTCCCCTTCTGAAAAGCCCTGAGATAAATCACTCCTTCTTCAGATTTCCCGGCCTTAAGCCTTTCCTCGGGAGTTTCAATGCCGTGATCTATCGCGTTCCGTATCAGGTGCATGAGGGGGTCGGCCACCGCTTCCACCATGGTCTTATCCAGGGCGGTATCTTCTCCGGAAATGTGAAGGTTTACCGGTTTATTGATTTCCCTGGAAATTTTCTTCACCATCCTGATCAATCTGTCAAAAATCTGTCCGACAGGCGTCATCCGGACATTAATAAGGTTTTCCTGGAGCTCCCCGATCTTTCGGGAAATATTCTCAAGAGATTTCTGGATATCAAGCCCAAGGTCGGATGAACCTTCCTTCTCAAGCATCTCCCGGACCATTTGCTGAATGACCGACTTGTTCAACACCAGCTCGCCGACAATATTCATCAGAGAGTCGAGTTTCCCTATATCCACCCGGACAGTCTGAGTCATGCTTTTGATGGACTCCAACCGCTCTCCAGAGGAACTGCCATCCGGCGTTCCAGGAGCGGCATGCTCCGTCAAAGGAAGTTCTTTGGACGGCCCGGCGGTCCGGCTGACATCAATCTTCCGGATTTCCACCTCCTCGCCGGCCCATTTGATTTTCTTTTCTTCCAGAGTATGTTTCGAACCGACGATGATTTTGAACAGAATTCCCGCGTCGGGCGATAGTCCGCTTCCGGGGACGGATGTAATGACTTCCCCAAAGGGTTTTATCTGCTTTAGAATTTTATTAAGATCCTTGTCAAATCTTTCGACTTTAAAAAGGGCCCTGATTTCGTAAACGCGCGCACCTGACCTGATATTCTCGGCAAGCCTGTGGGTCTCATACTCTGTGAGGGTGTTCATGATGTCCGAATCAAGCCCGTGCAGGACATTGGACTCTCCATCCGAAGGGGCATTTCCGCCGAGAGCCTGCTCAATCCGGCCCAGCATCCCCCGGATATCCGTGCTGTTGTCCTCAGAGGCGCCGCTCTGTTTCAAGAGCTTCCGAATCTGATTCGTGCCCTCGTTCAGGATGTCAAGAATTTCCCGGGTCAGCGCCAGTTTCCCTAACCGGAGTTTGTCCAGCATGTCCTCCATTCGATGCGATAAATCGGATACGGAAGAAAGGCCGACCATGCCCGCGGCCCCTTTCAAGGTATGAATTGAACGGAACAATGAATGGAGCGTTTCGGGAGGCGCCGAACCACCGTCCGCGCCCGAATCGAGGAGAAACAGATGCTGATCCATCGCCTCGATAATTTCCTCGGCCTCGGCAATGAAGTTTTTCAACAACAGTTCCTGATGTTTTTCCGCCATCAGTTCAACACCTTCTGGACCACCTTCTTGAGGTTGTCCGGATGAAAGGGTTTTGTAATATATTCAGTGGCTCCGAGAGCAAGCGCCTTCTGAATTTCTTTGTCTCCCTGCTCGGTTGAAACGATAATCAGCGGGATCATCTTATACAGAGGATGTCCCTTGACGAACCTGACGATCTCCAGTCCGTTGATTGTGGGCATGTTGATGTCCGTTATAATCAGATCGAACTTCCGCGTTGGAAGAACCTTCAGGGCTTCAATCCCGTTCTGAACCTCCGTCGCCTCCAACCCATCCATGTCCTCGATGGTGGTCACGATCAAAGACCTCATCGTGGGAGAATCATCCACTACCAGAACATTTTTACTCATCATCTGTTCCTTTCAGGTAAAAAATAACCGACAAATCCCGCTTCGTCCACCAGGCTCCAATAACCCACACAGTGAGCGGTCAATGCCCGCGGACAATCCCGCGCAGCATCAGATCGGA
>DATNMI010000100.1:0-4014 GCA_035602375.1 Nitrospiria bacterium
TCCAGCAGGTCCATTCACCCCCATCCCCTGGAACCGATTTCGGCCCGGAACGGCTATTCCTCCTCCCTGCCGCACAAAACGAAACCCTGTCGAAAAACAATTTCCGGTTTGGAATCCCTCTTCCCGAAAACGGGAAAGCCGCCGGAATGGCAATTGAAAAAGGAGCGGCCCTGGCATTGAAAGGGGAAATAGACGCGATAACCACCGCTCCCATCAATAAGGAAACCCTTCAGATGGCCGGCTATTCCTGGCCGGGACATACGGAATTTCTTGCCGCTCTCTCCGGGGTATCCGATTTTGGAATGATGATCGCCGGAGGACCGCTCAAAGTGGTTTTTGTCACCATCCATGAAGCCGTTTCAAATGTCCCGGCCCTGATCAAGAAGGAGCGGGTTCTTAAAACAATTCTTTTGGCGTGCCGCGAAATGAGAAACCTGTTTGGAATTTCCGCGCCGCGGATTGCGGTAGCCTCCCTGAATCCTCATGGCGGTGAAAATGGCCTCTTTGGAGAAGAAGAGGCCCGCGAAATTCTTCCCGCGGTAGCCGCTGCGCGCGATGCGGGACATCACGTGACAGGGCCGCTCTCTCCGGACACCCTGTTTTACAAATGTTACCACGGGGAATATGACGCAGTGGTGGTCATGTATCATGACCAGGGACTCATTCCGCTTAAAATGATCGCTTTTAAAAAATCGGTCAACCTGACGCTTGGCCTGCCCTTTATCCGAACTTCAGTAGACCATGGGACGGCTTATGACATTGCGGGGCAGGGGGTCGCTGATCCCGGAAGCCTCCGGGAAGCGCTCCTTCTTGCCGCATCTCTGGTCGGGAAAAGAAAAAATATTTCCTCATGATTCTGCCAAAAAAATCTCTGGGACAACACTTTCTCAAGGACCGTCGGATCGTCGCAAAGATCGTAGACGCGGCCGAAATCAATGCGGGGGATCAGGTTCTTGAAATCGGCCCAGGAAAAGGGATCCTGACCCTGGAACTTGCCCGGCGAGCGGGCAAGGTCTATACCGTCGAACTGGACCATCGACTTGTCGAATACCTTAAAAACGAACTCCTTGATTTTAAGAACATCACGCTGATTGAGGGAGACATTCTGAAGGTGCCCCTGGATTTTCTCCCCTCCCGGGTTAAAGTCGTGGCCAACATCCCCTATAAGATTTCTTCGCCCCTTTTGGACAGGCTCTTTCAGATCAAAGACCGGATAGAGTCAATGACCTTGATGGTTCAAAAAGAGGTGGCCGACCGGATTCTTGCCTCTCCGGGAACCAAAGATTATGGACCCCTTTCGGTTGCGGCCCAGTTTCATGCGAAAGTGTTGAAGGTGATGGACGTAGGAAAACATGCCTTCTTTCCCCCTCCAAAAGTGGTTTCTAGCGTCATTTGTCTCACTTTTTTCGAACAGGAGCCTGTTCCCGCTTCTGACAGGGCCTTCTTTTTTAAGGTCGTTAAAGCAGGGTTTGCCCATCGGCGAAAATCAGCCAGGAACTCTATGCGGGATGAAGGTTTCTCCGTCGAAGAGATCGACCGGGTCTTCAGGGAACTGGAAATCCCCCATCTGATCCGGGCGGAAACCTTTGATTTAAGGACTTTTGCCCGGATCGCGGATAAACTTCTCCTGTTATCCCGCTTATAAAACCTGAGTAAAAACCCTCCCGGAAGACGATTTCTCAGGTTCCCGGCAAATTGACAAAGCGGCGGTTGTATGATAGCTTTTTTTTAATTGGAGAATGTTGCCCATGTCAGTTCAGGTCCTTGTTGTAGATCAGAATCCCGTAATTCAGACTGCAATTGAAAACATTCTGGCCCCCTATCACCTTGAAGTCATTTCTGTGAGGGACGCCCTCTCAGGCCTTGACCTCGCCTATAAAACCGTTCCGGCCGTCATTCTGTCGGAGTTCAATCCGGAAGGTCTTATGATTCACAGTTTTTGCGCCAGAATCAGGCAAAAGGCCGCCATTGCCGACGTTCCGATCTATATTCTTCTCCAGAAATCAGACGCCGCGGACGAGGCGAAATTAAAACAGTCCGGAGTGACGGGAGTTATTCCAAAGCCGGTCGACCCGATCCGTCTTCTTGAAATCATGAAACCGTTTATGCCCGCGCCGGTTGCCGCTTCACCAATGCCTGATGCCACCGTGTTCGAGATCGAGGCCGAGCCGGATGCCACCGACTTTTTAGATTCGACCGTTGTTGAAGCGATGAGCGAGGCCGATTCCCTGGAACCGCCGGAAGTTCCTCTCTATGCGCTCAACAGCGGAGTACCCGGCGGAATGGATGATGACAGCGCCACCCAGGTTCAGTACGGAGAAGACCCCTTGGGCCTGGACCAGACGGCATTTGATTCCTCGCTCCTGGACCAGACCGTTCTGGAACCCTCCGCGCCGCCTGCTGACCTGATGGATCTCTCCTCCGCGGGAACGCCCTTTTCCGAAGTCATCTCCTCTACGCCTTCGAATGATCAGGATTTCGGGGCGGAGACAACGATTATGGACAATACCAAAGGCCTTGACCTCTCCTCTCTTTCCGGTGATTCTGAAAAAACACGCTTTGCGCCGGAACCGCCGCCGGCTCCCGTTTCTTCTCAGAACGGAAAACATCTGACCTCGGGGGTTTCATTAGAAGAGAGCGAAGCAATCTCGGATGCCGCCCGCGAAATCATTGAGAAGGTCGCATGGGAAGTCGTCCCCCACCTCACAGAACAGGCTTTAAAGAGTAACGCTTTATCGACGATGATTGAGAAAATCCTCTGGGAAGTCCTCCCCCACGTCGCCCAGAAACAGATCCAGGACGCGATCCAGAAACTGACGGAAGAAGAAAAGTTGACTTGAGTTCCCGCCTCTCCTGATATATCCTGAAAACATTTTCCCCATAGACTGTTGAAAAAGAGCGCGAATTGCAGGTTGTTCAAAAAGCTCCGGTTGCCCTCCGCCGAGGACTTCCACCAATAATCTTTCAGGTGTAGGGCGCAAGGCCGAAGTTTTGAGGGCGATTGAGGCGTACATTAGAGAGTACGTCGAATGAGGCCGAAAAACGAGAACGCAGCAAATGGACTTTTTCAACAACCTGATAGTAGCCATTCGTCCGGAAAAATCGTTCAATACGGAGAGTCCGTTTGAAGAAATCTTCGCCCCCTGACTATCACGAAAGAGTCTCTTCCCTCAGAAACATTCTTTCCGATAAAAACCTTTCAGCGCTTATTGTCCGGAGCACGGACCGCTTTCTAAATGAATACGCGCCGGAGGATGAGAGCGCCCGGGTCTGGCTTTCCGGATTTACGGGAAGCGCCGGAGATATCCTTGTCACGCATAAAAATGCTTTTCTCTTTGTCGATGGACGGTATCATCTTCAGGCCGATCGGCAGGTCGATCCGAAGCTCTTTACGGTTGTTAAAGTCTTCCTTGGGACTTCTCTGGAAAAAGCAATGCGTGACAAGATCCGTGAAACCTTTCCTTCAGGGTCCGGCCGGATCGGTTTTGAACCCGAAAAGTTCAGCGTTGACGGAATCGCCAGGTTTCGGAAATCCTTTGAAGACCTGGAGCTGGAATTTGTACCGCTCTCCCCCTCTCCCTTTGAAAAAATCATGGATGCCGTCAGGGAGAAGACCGGTAAAATCCGGATGATTTCAGCCGAGATGGCCGGCGGGACAACAGCCTTCAAACTTGACCCTATTCGAAAATTCATGGCCTCCCGGGAGATCTCTCTTTGGGTCATCCAGCCGCTCGACGAAATCGCCTGGCTGACCAATCTGCGCGGGGATGAACTCCCCTTCCAGGCGACTTTTAAATGTGTTTGCCTGGTTTCGCAAAAGTCGGTCTATCTCGTACTCCCGAAACCGGACCGTCTGGCTCATGTTCAATTGGACGGAATCACTGCCGTTGATTTTAACAAGTTGGAACAACTGATTCCTGATGCGGGTAAGGAACAGACTGCCGGCTATGATCCTTCGTCGACAACGGAGTCGATCCGTATTCTCCTCGAATCTTCCGGAATCAGGACCAGGAC
>DATNMI010000113.1:0-2972 GCA_035602375.1 Nitrospiria bacterium
CGGGAGATCGAAGGGATGATCGAAGCGGAAAACGCGCGGGCCGCCCGGGTTCGTCTTAAAAGCGGAGGCGTCTACCCCACTGAGGTGATTGAAGGAGAAAGGGTTCCTTCGGAAAAGCCCGGTACGGATGCCAGCATGAAATCCGGTCAAAGGGCTGATTTATCTCTCCTGGGGAGAGCTGTTGAACGCGGCATCTATTTTCTGACGCTGGAGAGAATCCCCGTGGCGGAGATAGCGCTCGCCACCCGTCAAATGGCGACGCTCTTGTCGGCGGGGCTGACGCTGATGGAATCGCTGGAGGCAATCCGGGATCAGGTGGAACGTCCGGCTTTCAGGAAGCTGATCGCCGCTCTGAGGGAGCGGGTCAAGGAGGGGGCCCCTTTTTCCGGAGCGCTTGCCCAGTATCCCCGTTTTTTTTCTCCCCTCTATCTTCAGATGGTGCGGGCCGGAGAGGCGAGCGGCACCCTGGCGGAAATGATGGACCGTCTGGCCGGCTTCCTTGAACATCAGGTCCAGTTGAAGAACAAGGTGGCCTCCGCTCTGGCATATCCGATCCTGATGATTTTTGTCAGTATTCTGATTTTAACCGGCATGATTACTTTTGTCATTCCCCGCGTGGTGGTCATTTTTCAGGATATGAACCAGGCGCTTCCGCTTCCGACCCGAATACTTATCGGAATGAGCCAGGTGATCCGTGAAAAGGGCGTTTTCATACTCCTCCTGGCTGCGGTAGCGGTCTATATCCTGGGCCGGTGGATCAGGACGGAAGCGGGGCGAATGAAGGTGGACGGCTGGCTTCTCCGCCTTCCCTTTGCCGGCGGCGTGGCAAAGCGGATCAGCCTTTCCCGTTTTTCGAGAACCCTGGAGACCCTTCTTTCAGGAGGCGTTCCGCTTCTATCCGCCCTGGAAATCGTCAGAACGGTCGTCCGAAATAAGGTTCTCGAAGAGGCGATCGGAAGGGCCCGGGAAAATATCCGGGAAGGGGAGGGAATCGCGGCCCCACTCAAACGAAGCGGTCATTTTCCTCCGTTAATGATCCATATGATCGCAGTGGGGGAAAAATCAGGAGAGCTGGAAAAGATGCTGAAAAGGGTGGCCGACACCTACGATCAGGAACTGGAGACAGTCATCGGCGCGCTGACCTCCCTGCTCGCTCCTCTCTTAATTCTCGGAATGGGGCTGGTGGTGCTCTTTATCGTTCTGGCGATACTCCTCCCGATTTTTCAAATGAGTTCGATTATCCGGTAATCAGAAAAAGAGAAACAGACTGGAGATTTCATGAAAGAATTAAGAAGTCAAAGGGGGTTTACCCTGATAGAATTGCTGGTGGTGTTGACCATCCTTGCCCTGCTGGCGGCGTTGATTATTCCGCGCATGACCGGAATTACCGATGACGCCCGAAGAAAACAGACGACGGTGCAGATCAAACAGCTGGAACAGGCCCTTCATTTATTCGAATTGGATAATGGATTTTTTCCTTCAACGGAACAGGGATTAATCGCGCTCGTTACCAAACCGACCACCGGAAAAATTCCACAGCGCTACCGGGACGGCGGATATATCCAGAAGGTGCCGAAAGACCCGTGGGATCATGTCTATATTTACATCGCTCCCGGCGCCCATGGCGATTTTGACCTGATTTCGTACGGAGCCGACGGCGAGAAGGGGGGCGAGGGGAAAAACGCGGATATCGAAAACTGGAATCTTCAGTGACCGTTTCTTCAAGGGGCCGGCGGGGATTTACGCTGATCGAAACGGTGGTCGTGGTCCTGATCATCGGCCTTCTGACCCTGGTCCTCCTTCCCCGCATCACCGGGTATGCGTCGGGAGATATCCGGTCTGTCAGCCGGCATCTGATCGGCGCGATACAGACGTTGCGGGATGAAGCGGAGGCCCGGCAACTCCTTCTGGTTCTGAACGTTAATCTCAAGGAACAATCTTACGAAGTCAGCCGGTTTAACGCAAGCGGGGAAGCCGTTGCCTATCCGGAAGGAGGCGTTGCAAAGGTTGTTCTTCCCGGCAGGGTTAAAATCATGGATGTAGTGACGTTGCGGCAGGGAAAGGTAGCGGAAGGGATCGCCTATATTCATTTCTTTCCGTCCGGCAGGGTGGAGAAGTCCTCTTTTCATCTGGAAGAAGAAGGCCGTCCTTCGACCCTCAGCGTGGCCCCCTTTTCAGGAAAGATCAGGATTGATGACGGTTATATTGAACAAAATTAGGAGGGCGTTTTTTCAGGGCTCAGAAAAAGGGTTTACGCTGGTGGAAGTGATGGTGGCCCTGATGCTCGTTGCCCTGGTGTTTATCCCCCTGATCTCTTTAAGGAACCTGAACGTTCGCCAGACCGCTTATGCCCGGCAGGCCCTTCGGGCCACTTTTCTGGCTCATGAAAAGCTTTCAGCCCTCCAGCTCGACCCCGGATCTCTTTCCCCCGGAGAAATATCGGGGGATTTCGGAGAGACCCATCCAGGCTTCAGATGGTCTGGAAGGATCAAGGAGACCCCCTTTGCGCCGATACTGGAGATCGATCTGAGGGCGGCCTGGGGAAGCGGAAACCATGAAGAGGGGATCGACTGGATTGAGTATGTCAGAGTCCCGGGCAAATAGCGATCAGGGGTTTACCCTGATCGAGGTCCTTCTCGTGCTTGGGCTGACCCTGCTCATATTGACGTTTCTCTACGAGACGTTTATTTCATCGTCAAAAGTGACTGAAAGGCTTGACAGGGAAAGGGAAGGTTACCGGGAGGTTCGCCTGACGGCGGAGCAGATGACGCGGGACCTCCTGAGCGCCTGGTATTCAGGGTCCCCCGAGTTCCCCACGCCGTTTACAGGCATTCATCAGCAGGGGCCGGATGGCGGCAATCTGGATACCCTCTCGTTTTATTCCTTCTCCAGACTTCACCTGAATCCGGATCAGCCTGATTCCGATTTGACCAGAGTCGGGTATGCTCTTGAAAGAAGTTCGGAAAACGGGC
>DATNMI010000117.1:0-1055 GCA_035602375.1 Nitrospiria bacterium
CTTCGGATTCCAATCAAGATTAGCCAGAGTGGCCGGATCGACACCCGCAGCCTTCATCATGTCCTTGTTGTAAAAAATTGCGATCGTGTCCCAATCTTTGGGAAGTCCATATTGCTTCCCCTCCTTGGACCAGAGCTTGAACAGTTCACCCACGTAAACGCCGGTGTCGACCTTGTCCTGTTTGATCAGCGGCGCCAGGTCGACCAGTTGCTCGTTGAGCGCAAATTCCGGATACCGGGCCAGATGATCCGTAAAAACATCGGGCGCGGACCCGGAAACGAATCCGGTGCTGATTCCCGTCCAGTAATCACTCCAGGCCGTCTGGGTAATTTTGACGGTGATGTCCGGATTTTGCTTTTGAAATTCGGCCGCGCAGGCCTTGTAGGCTGGGAGTTGGTTGGTGTCCCATAACCAATAGCTGATCTCGGTCGCGGCGTGAGCCGAGACAGCGGAAGCCACCATCGTGGCGAAGAATATTTTTCTGAATATTTGCATTATTTTGGATTGTTGGGGGTATGGATTGGATATCATTTTCCACCGCTGAACTGGATGGATTCAACGACTTTGCGTCCGAAGAAGATCAGGAGAAGTGCGACCGGAATAATTCCTAGAACCGTGCAAGCCATGAGACCGGTCCAATCAGGCGTCCCCGCTGCGGATTGGGTCCGGAAAGAATTGATGGCGACTGCCATCACTTGAACGGCCGGATCTCGCCCGATCAGGAACGGCCAGAAAAACTCGTTCCACATCGCGATTGAAGTCAAAATCGTAAGGGTCGCCAGCGAGCCGGTATGCAGCGGCAGCATGATCTTAAAGAAGATGGTCAGAATTCCGGCGCCGTCGATATGGGCAGCTTCTTCGAGTTCGGCTGGGGTACCCAAAAACATTTGCCGTAAAAAGAAGATCGAGAAAGGAGTCATTAAAGCGTAGGGAGCTGCCATCCCTTGGAAGGTGTTCAACCAACCCAACTCCTTCATTAAAATAAAATTCGGTATGAACAGCACTGCCCCCGGAATCATCGTCGCCGTGATAAAAAGGAAGAAAATGAGGTTCCG
>DATNMI010000123.1:0-8277 GCA_035602375.1 Nitrospiria bacterium
TAAACCTCTCGGCTGGCGTGGACGTGGAGATCAAGCTCTAATGATTAACGGACTTTTGGGACAGAAAATAGGGATGACTCAGATTTATTCTGAAAAAGGAAAGCTGATTCCCGTAACGATTATCCAGGCGGGTCCCTGCAAGGTGATTCAGGTCAAGAACCTTGAAAAGGAAGGTTATTCTTCCGCCCAGATCGGTTTTGTGGAAAAAAAGAAAAAGAATGTGAATAAGGCGGATATGGGGCATTTTGAAAAGGCCAAGTCCGTGCCCTATCGCTTTCTCAAAGAATTCAAGGGGGAAATTTCCGATGTCGCTCCGGGTCAGGAAATTTTCGCCGACCTGTTCAGCAAGGGCGAATATATCGATGTTCAGGGCGTTTCGAAAGGTAAGGGATTTGCCGGCGTCATGAAACGGCATCATTTTGCTGGAGGTCCTGCAACGCATGGATCGATGTTTCATCGCGCACCAGGTTCGATCGGCGCCAGTTCGTTCCCTTCCCGGGTTTGGAAAAATCAGAGAATGGGCGGCCATATGGGGAGCCGTAATGTGACCATTCAGTCTTTGGAAGTTATTGAGGTCAGGAAGGAAGAAAACATCCTTTTGGTAAAAGGGGCTGTTCCCGGTTCGAAGGGAACTCTACTGGTTTTAAAAAAAGGAATCAAGAAACAGGGGAAGGTGAAGTAAATTGGAAATCCCAATCGTTAATTTAAAGAATGAAAATGTGGGAAAAGTCACGCTGGACTCCGGGGTTTTTGAA
Organism: Nitrospiria bacterium; assembly: GCA_035602375.1. GTDB lineage: Bacteria > Nitrospirota > Nitrospiria > JACQBW01 > JACQBW01 > DATNMI01. Next base: position 756 of record DATNMI010000123.1, read on the forward strand.
GAGACGGTGAACCAGGGTCTTATTCATGAAGTGGTGGTGATGCAGCAGGCTTGTCAGAGACAAGGGACGGCTGCCACAAAAACCAAAGGGTTTGTGCGGGGAGGCGGAAAAAAACCGTGGAAACAGAAGGGAACCGGCCGTGCGAGGGCAGGGTCTATCCGGTCTCCTCTCTGGCGGGGCGGCGGTACTACTTTTGGGCCGACGCCCAGAGACTACTCCTATTCCATGCCGAAGAAGAAAGTTCGTCTGGCGATCAGGGCCATGTTGTCTGAAAAGGTCCGCGAGGGAGGAATCAAGATTGTACAGGATTGGAACGGGCTTGAGCCGAAAACGAAGACTTTTGTCAAAACGCTCGGTCAATTGAACCTTTCAAAGACGACTCTCGTTGTTGAAGAGGGTAACAATGAGAATTTGAGCCGCGCCTCTTCCAATGTTTTCCGGGTGAAGCTCCTTTCTCCTGAACGTCTGAATGTTCTTGACCTGGTCAGCCACGCAGACCTGGTGCTGACCCCTCAGAGCCTGAACAAGATTGTCGAGGTTTGGTCTAAATGAAAGAATTGCATGATTTGATTTTAAAACCGCTCCTGACGGAAAAGAGCACACTTCTCAGGGAAAAAGAAAACAAGATTGTGTTACAGGTTCGGAAGGATGCGAACAAGATCGAAATTAAAAACGCCGTAGAGGCGGTTTTAAAGGTAAAAGTTGAAGCCGTCAATGTCGTTATTATGCCGGGCAAGGTGAAGAGGCTTGGGCGGTTTGAAGGCAAAAGGGGCGATTGGAAAAAGGCGATTGTGACATTAAAGCCGAATGAAAAAATCGGATTGTTTGAGGGAATGTGATGGCGATTAAACAGTTTAAACCGACCTCTCCCGGCAGAAGGTCAATGACGGTTCTTACTTTTGAGGAAATTACCAAAAAGGAACCGGAAAGCTCTCTGATCGAGAGAATTCCTTCGTCGGGCGGGAGAAACAACCGCGGGAAGATTACCTCCAGGCACCGGGGCGGGGGACACAAGAAAATATACCGGATCGTAGATTTCAAACGGGATAAGTGGGACATTCCTGCTAAAGTAGCCGCAATTGAATATGATCCCAACCGCTCTGCCCGTATTGCGCTTCTTCATTACAAGGATGGAGAAAAGCGTTACATTCTTTGTCCTGTCGGTCTTTCGGTAGGGGACACTGTTTTTGCTGGATTGAATAATATTGACATTAAACCGGCCAATGCCATGCCCTTAAGGGTGATTCCTGTGGGGAGCACCATCCATAATATCGAATTGAAAAAGGGGAAGGGCGGACAATTGGTCCGGAGCGCCGGAGGCGCCGCCCAATTGATGGCTCGCGAAGGGGATTATGTTCAGGTGCGGCTTGGCTCGGGTGAAGTGAGGCTAGTCCACGCGGACTGTTTCGCGTCGATCGGCCAGGTCGGGAATGTGAACCATGAAAATATCGTGATTGGCAAGGCCGGACGAGCCAGATGGATGGGACGCCGTCCGAAAGTCCGCGGTGTGGCGATGAACCCGGTGGATCATCCCCATGGGGGCGGTGAAGGAAAAGCAGGACAGGGGAACCCGCATCCGGTTTCTCCCTGGGGACAGTTGGCTAAAGGATATAAGACCCGGAGGAGAAAATTGACTTCCCGGTTCATTATAAAGAAGAGGAAATAACGGAAAATGCCGAGATCGGTTAAAAAGGGTCCGTTCATAGACGAGCGGTTGTTGAAACGGGTCGAGAAAATGAACAGCGCGAACGAAAAGAAGATTCTGAAAACCTGGGCCAGGCGCTCAACCATCGTGCCCGAAATGATCGGTCATACCATAGCGGTTCACAATGGAAGGAAATTTGTTCCCGTTTATATTTCTGAAAATACAGTCGGGCACAAATTGGGAGAGTTTTCCCCCACCCGGTTTTTTAAAGGTCATGGAGCGGCTAAATCTGAAAAGGCCGCCGCGCTGAAATAAGAGAATAACAGAGAATAAGCGGAATATCCGGCTTTGCCGGTATGGGGTGCGGGGGCAATGAGCCTCCGAGCTGGCTTTGGTAGCGTTTTCACAGCGAACATGGGCTTATCTTTTAGGCTCTTTTGCGAAGGCCCCCTGAGAGGAAAGGAAATTTAAAATGGCAGAAGCCAAAGCAATTTTAAAACATGTTCATATCGGGCCGAGAAAAGCCCGGCTGGTTGTCGACATGATTCGGGGAAAAAGGGTGGAGGACGCGTTTAATACCCTCCGGTTTCTTCCAAGGCATGCATCGAAGACCATTGAGAAACTGTTAAAGTCCGCAGTAGCCAACGCCGAGCAAAAACAGATCGGGGATATTGACGACCTGGTGATCACACGGGCGACTGTGGACGGCGGGCCGGTGATGAAGAGGGTCCAGCCCCGCGCGCAGGGAAGGGCGTTCCAGATCCGTAAACGGTTGAGCCATATTACGCTGGTGGTTGAACCGAAGGAAACAGGCCGCAAGGGGAAAAAGGAAGCAAAGGGCGGAGCGGAAAAGGCAAAACCGGCCTCTGCTGAACAATAATCGATTGGTTGACCGAAGGGCTTTATAGCTAAGGAGGCGTTTTGGGACAGAAAGTACATCCCATTGGTTTCAGATTGGGATATATCAAAACCTGGAGTTCGAAGTGGTACGCGGACAAGGACTACGCGAAGCTTCTTCATGAAGATCTTAAAATCCGGAAAATCGTGAAGAAGAAGTTGTTTCACGCGGGAGTTTCCAGGATTGAAATTGACCGGTCTGCCAATCAGATCAAGATCAACATTCAGACCGCCCGGCCCGGAATTATCATCGGCAGAAAAGGGGCTGAGGTCGACAAACTTAAAGTGGAACTGGAAGCCATTGCCAAAAAGCAGGTTTATATCAACATCAAGGAAATCAAAAAGCCGGAGCTTGACTCCCAGCTGGTCGCGGAGAGCGTCGCCCTTCAGCTTGAGAAGCGGATTGCATACCGACGAGCGATGAAAAAGAGCGTGACCACTGCCCTTCGCCTGGGCGCGCTCGGTATCAAAATTTCCTGCGCCGGACGTTTGGCCGGGTCTGGAATCGCCCGTACGGAGTGGTATCGCGAGGGCCGGGTGCCTCTTCACACCCTTAGGGCCGATATTGATTTCGGCCTTGCGGAAGCGCGGACGACCTACGGACAGATCGGAGTCAAGGTGTGGATTTATAAGGGAGATATTCTTTCCAAAGGCGAGGAGCCGGCGACCGAACGGCGGAGCGAGAGAAAATATGCTTAGTCCCAAAAAAGTAAAGCACCGTAAAATGATGAAGGGGAGAATGAACGGCAAGGCTTATCGCGGTGCTGAACTCTCCTTCGGAGAATTTGGATTAAAGGCGATGGAACCGGGATGGGTGACCAGCCGGCAGATTGAGGCCGCCCGAATCGCCATGACCCGGTTTATCAAGAGGGGTGGAAAGATCTGGATCAGGATATTCCCCGACAAGCCGATTACCAAGAAGGCCGCGGAAACCCGTATGGGGAGCGGAAAAGGGAACCCGGAATACTGGGTGGCCGTCGTGAAACCAGGGCGGATTCTTTATGAAATGGACGGCGTGACCCGGCAGGTTGCGGAAGAGGCGCTTCGTCTTGCTGCCTTTAAACTTCCCATTGCCACCAAATTAATTGAGCGCGGAGCAATCTGAAATGAAAGTCAAAGAGTTGAAAAATCTTTCCGAAACGGAAATGGAAACCCGGAAGAGCGATTCCAAGAGAGAGTTGTTTAATCTAAGATGCCAGAATGTTCTCGGCCGGATGGAAAACCCCTCGCGGTTTAAGACCCTGAGGAGAGAGATTGCGCGCATTGAAACCATTCTCAAAGAAAACCGGTCGGCAGCTTCAGACCAGAAGAAACAGGCGAGTGTATGACGGAAAAAAATGATCGGATGAAAAAAACGCTTATCGGCAAGGTGATCAGCAACAAGATGGCTAAAACGGCCGTGGTAGAAATTGAAAGGACCATTCTTCACCCCAAATACAAAAAAGTGGTCAAGAGATTTACCCGTTTGAAAGCCCATGACCAGGAAAATCGCTGCAGGGTGGGAGACGCCGTCAAGATAATTGAAACCCGGCCGTTAAGCAAGGATAAGCATTGGCTCGTCATTGACGTCCTCAGCTCCGCCCACCAGAAACTTAAACCGGTTGAAGCAGGAGAGTAACGTAACATGATACAAATTTATACGATGCTGGACGTCGCCGATAACTCCGGGGCGAAAAAAGTGATGTGTTTTCACGTCATGGGCGGGTCTTATAAGCGGTATGCGACAGTGGGCGACATTATTTCCGTCGCTGTGAAGGAGGCCATCCCCCAGGCCAGCGTAAAAAAAGGGGATGTGGCCAAGGCGGTGGTAGTCCGGACCGTTAAAGAGGTCCGCCGTGATGATGGATCCTACATCAAGTTCGACCGGAACGCGGCCGTTCTCATTAACGCACAGGGAGAACCGATCGGCACCCGTATTTTCGGACCCGTGGCCCGGGAATTAAGACGGAAAAAATTTACAAAAATTATTTCTCTGGCTCCGGAAGTCATTTAATCCGGCGGCAGGCCGCTGAATTTTAGAAAAGGAACTCATTTCATGAATACGATTGAAATCCCCTCTCCCAGGGTAAGGATTAAAAAAGGGGACACTGTCAAGGTGATTTCCGGAAGAGAAAAGGGAAAAGAGGGAAAGGTCCTTCAGGTCTTGTCTAAAGAAGCAAAGATCAAAGTAGAAAAACTGAACATGATCAAGAAACACCAGAAACCGACCCAAAAAAACACACAGGGCGGGATCGTTGAGAAAGAGGCTGCGATTGCGATTTCCAATGTAATGCTTGTTTGCACCCGATGTTTGAAGTTGACGCGGGTTGGAATGAAGGTTTTGGAAAACGGCAAAAAGATCCGAATTTGTAAAAAATGCGGAGAAGGAATCGACAGAGACTGATTCCTCTCCAGGGAAGGCTGACAAACCATGGCTAAAAAAGAGACAGAAACCGGAAAAGCAGAAGCGGCGAAGAAGAAATCGACTGTGAAAAAAGAAACAAAAACAGTCAAAACGGCCGCTCCTAAAAAAGAAGCCGCGGAGAAAAAAGAGACCTCCGCGAAGAAAGAAGTCGCCCCGGCCGTTAAAACGAAGAAAGAGCGTTCGGGAGAGACTTTCATGAAAACTAAATTTCAGAAAGAAGTCGCTCCGGTCTTAATGCAGGAGTTTTCTTTTAAGAGTCCGATGCAGGTTCCCCGGCTTGAGAAGATTGTGTTGAATGTCGGCATGGGCGAGGCCATCGCCAACATGAAAATGCTGGATGAGGCCGTCAAGGAAATCGGCCAAATTACCGGTCAAAAAGCGGTGATCACGAAAGCCAAAAAATCAATCGCCACTTTTAAAGTCAGGGCCGGGATGCCGATCGGATGTAAAGTGACTCTTCGCGGAGAAAGAATGTATGAATTCCTGCATCGGCTTCTCCATGCGGCCCTTCCCCGTATTCGGGATTTTCGCGGTGTTTCTGCGAAGGCGTTTGACGGAAGAGGGAGCTATACCTTGGGCGTCAAGGAGCAGTTAATTTTTCCCGAGATCAAATACGATGAAATTTTAGCCATTCATGGTATGGATATTACCCTGGTAACCACGGCGAAAAATGACCAGGAGGGGCGCGCATTGTTGAAACACTTGGGAATGCCATTTAGAAAGTAAGGAGATCCGGATTGGCCAGAACAGCGCTAAAAAACAAGGCAAAAGTCATACAGAAGTTCAAGGTGAGAAATTATAACCGTTGTCCCATCTGCGGCAGGGTTCGGGGATATATGAGAAAATTTCAGATGTGCAGGATCTGTTTCAGGCTTTTAAGCCTCCGGGGAGAGATTCCCGGCGTAATCAAATCCAGCTGGTAGAAAGAGAAAATAACGTCAAGAGAATAAGGAATTTTGAGATATGGCAATGGTAGACCCCATTTCAGACATGCTGACCAGGATCAGGAATGCCAATCAGCGATGGCATCCCCATACGGACATACCGGCATCAAAAATCAAGCTCGCAATCCTGAAGAAAATAGAATCTGAAGGTTTCATACGAAGCCATAAGATTGTGGAAAAGGATGGCCAGGGGGTTATCCGGGTATTTCTGAAATATACCGACAGTGAAGAAAGGGTGATTACCGATCTTCAAAGAGTCAGCCGTCCCGGCCGGAGAGTCTATGTGAATACGGAAGCAATTCCAACGCTCCGCGGTGGCTTGGGCGTCAATATCCTGTCGACTTCAAAGGGTATTCTAACGGATCGGGAATCCAAGAAGGAAAATGTGGGTGGCGAGATTCTCTGCGCCATTTGGTAAGGATTATTCAGCAAATAGTTAACGTTTTACAGGGATTGGGTCGGGAAAAATGTCTAGAATCGGAAATAAGCCGATTGGTATACCTTCGGGCGTGGATGTCAGGACTGACGTAGGTTTTGTGACGGTTAAAGGTCCCAAAGGGGAACTCAAACAGCCGATACATGAGAAGATTTCAGTGGTTAAAACAGAAGGGGAAATTAAAGTCAGCCGGAAAGGAAATGACGGATTTTCAAAGTCCCTTCATGGCCTGACCCGGAATAATATCTCCAATATGATCACCGGCGTAACGAAGGGTTTTGAAAAAGTTCTTGAGATCAGCGGCGTTGGATATCGCGCCGCGGTTCAGGGAAGGAACCTGACCTTGACACTTGGATTTTCCCATCCGGTTTCAGTGGAATTGCCAAAAGGGATTGACGCGTCTGTCGAAAAACAGACCATTGTAACGCTAAAAGGCTTTGACAAAATGTTGTTAGGGCAGGTGGCCGCGAATATTCGTTCCCTGAGAGAACCCGAACCGTATAAGGGAAAGGGAATCAAGTATTCCGGCGAAAAGATCATCCGGAAAGAAGGAAAAACCGGAAAATAACAAAAGGGCGAAAACCCTTTGGAATGTCCGCGGTCCTTGATGCGGAGGTGGAGAGATGAGCTTACAAGTACAAAAAAAGAGAATCGCAAGATTAAAGCGGCATGAACGAGTTAGAAAAAAAGTTAACGGAACAACGGAGAGGCCGCGTCTCTCTGTTTTCCGGAGCAATATGTATATTTACGCTCAGGTCATTGACGATTCCAGGGGGATAACGCTCGCGACGGCCTCTAGCCAGGAAAAAGAGATTTCAAAAAAAGGCCCCGCTAAAAATATCGAATCGGCAAAAAAGGTCGGTCTTTTACTGGCAAAACGGGCCAAGGAAAAATCGGTCAGCCAGGTCGTGTTCGACAAGGGCGGCTACATGTATCATGGCAAGATCAAGGCCCTGGCCGATGGGGCCCGTGAAGGTGGGTTAATTTTTTAACCGTTAAGGAGTCAGGTTGGAAAAGTTCAAGCATCAGGACGATTCAGGATTAAAAGATAAAGTAGTCTGCATTAACCGGGTGGCCAAGGTGGTTAAGGGCGGAAAGCGATTTAGCTTCAGCGCTGTCGTCGTCGTTGGAGACGGAAAGGGCATCGTCGGAATGGGAAAAGGAAAGTCAGCCGAAGTCCCTGAAGCGATCCGAAA
>DATNMI010000551.1:0-4382 GCA_035602375.1 Nitrospiria bacterium
AGGCGCGGGACACCGCCGCCTTTCTCTACTCCTTTTCCAACGCCCTCTCCCTTCAGGGGATCTATATCCAGAAGGTCACCATCGAAAACTTTGGAAGCCGCGTCCGCGATATTCTCTATATCAGCAATGCACGGGGGGAGAAGATCATCGAAAAAGAGGATCAGGAGGCGCTGAAGATATCGACGGTTCTAACCAAGCAGTTTACCCATTTCCTCGCCTGGTCCCCCGATCCCGGAAGGAGCCTCCGCTATTTTGAGCAGTTTCTTGAACTGATCCTGGAGAAGAAGACGGCGGCCTCCCTGATCCCCCTCGTCAACCGGAAGGAGACTCTCGATCTTCTCGCCAGGCTCCTCGGAACCAGCGAGTTCCTCTGGGAAGATTTTCTCAGATTGCGGTTCGAAAACCTCTTTCCCCTCTTGAGAGATTTTAAAAAGACGCCGATGACCGTTCCGAGGGAGACCCTTAGAAAAAATCTCGCCGCTCTCCTGAAAAAGGCCGGAACTTATGAAGATAAAAAAGAGGCCATCAACGATTTCAAAGACCGGGAGATGTTCCGGATCGATCTGAAACATTTAAGAGACCGCCCCGAACAGTTAAGCCGCTTTTCAAAAGCCCTATCCGATCTGGCCGACATCGTTCTTGAGGAGACTGGCCAGGTCTGCTGCCAAGAGCTGGTTAAAACTTACGGCAGGCCGCTTCTGGAAACGGGAAAAGTCTGTCCCTTTTCGATCTTTGGCCTCGGAAAATATGGCGGCAGGGAGATGGGCTTTGCCTCGGATATTGAACTGATCGTTGTTTTCGGCGGCGAAGGGGAAACCGATGGCCCAAACCGGATCGGCAACGGAGAGTTTTTCGAGCGGCTGACCCGCGAAATATTGGCGTTTGTAACGGCCCGGCGGGAGGGTATTTTTCATATCGACCTCCGGCTTAGACCGTACGGGGAAAAAGGGACCCTCGCCTCTCCCTTTGATTTTATCCGTTCTTATTACAGTCCAGGCGGAGGGGCGGCCCCCTTTGAACGGCAGGCGCTCACCAAACTCCGGTGGGTGGCAGGAGACCGGACGCTCGGCAAAAAAGTGGAACAGTTTAGAAACCGGTTTGCCTTTAGCGGCGAGCCATGGGACATCCCGGCGGCCCTCGAACTCCGCGGAAGACAGATCAGGGAGCTGATCAAGCCGGGAGCGGTCAACGTCAAGATCAGCCCCGGCGGCGTCATTGACATCGAATATGCGGTTCAATACCTCCAGCTCCTCCACGGCCACGAATATTCCGATCTTCGAACCCCCTCCACGCTCAAGGCGCTGGAAGCCCTCCGCAAGCGCAAATTCATCTCTCAAAAAGATTCCGGAAAAATCCGGAAGGCCTATATTTTTCTGAGGGCCCTGATCGACGCTCTCCGGATGGTCCGTGGAAACGCCCGCGACCTTATCCTCCCCGATAAAGATTCAGACGATTTCAAGTTTCTGGCAAGAAGGATGGGATATTTTGGCGCGGAGTGGAACCGAGAGGCCGCAGACCTGAAGAAAGAGATCGGGCAAGAGATGGAGGTCGCCCATAGGTTTTTCATCAGCCATTTTGGGACCTATTGATTCAAGGTTTTTGCGGCCCATTTCAAAATAACGGAACGTTCTGGCGCGATAAAAAGGTCGGAAAACCACCGATTGATCCTGCCGGTATGAAGCAGGTAATCGGAGAGGAGCTGGTCCTCCGCCGGAGAGTTCTCCCTGTCGCGGTAATCGAGGCGGAGGGCGCACTCCCGAAGCGCCTCTCCCTCTTCCGGAAGCGAATGGGTCTGAAATTCATTGACCATCTGAAGGCTGTTTTCCACCTTTCTTAAAAAAAGATACCCTTCCAAAAGGTGGCTCAACGCCTCTTCCGGAAACAGACGGCGGCGCAAAAACTTTTTCAGAGAGGGAAGACTCCCCCGATCCCGGATTTCAGGACATTTTTTACCGAAATAAAGTTGAAGGGCCTGCACCAGGAACTCCACCTCCCGGATTCCTCCGGTTCCCAGTTTGACGTTTAGCCCCTCCCGTTCCTTCATCTCAAGCTTGGCCAGAATCATCTCCCTAATTTTTCTCACCTCGGTAAAAATTGCCTTTTCGAAGCCCGTCCCGTAAATAAAGGGAGCGACAGACTGAACGAATTTTTTCCCAAGAAGATCGCTCCCCCCTACCGGCCAGGCTTTCAGAAGCGCCATTCTCTCCCAGATCTCTCCCCTCTTGGCATAATAATCCTTGAAGCCTTTCAGAGGGAGCGCAATCTCCCCCTGGCCCCCTTCAGGACGAAGCCGGAGGTCGACCCGGTAGAGAAATCCCCGGGCGGTCATCGCGCTCAGACTCCGGGTTATTTCTTCGGAGAGTTTTCTGAAATATTCCGGGTTTGAAATTCTACTTTGAGCGCCCCCGGTACGGGTACCGGAAGTTTTGCCCGCGGACGACTCATAAAGATAGATCAGATCGATATCCGAGCTGAAGTTCAGCTCTCCCCCGCCCAGTTTTCCCAGAGCCAGAATGGTAAACGAGGCCTTTTTCTTTTTTTCGTATTTGGAGGCAAGGTAGGGAAACCCCCATTTTTTTTTAAGCTCCGCTTCAGAAATCCGGTAGACCTGGTGAATAATCACCCCGGCAAGATTCGAAAGGTCGGACGTCGACTCTTCAACGGAGGCCTTCCCCAAAAGATCGCGGACACCGATCCGAAGCAGCTCCTTATTCTTGATCACGCAGAGAAGCTCCAGCTTCAGGTCGGGTGTTTTCAGGTTTTCGAGAGAACGCTCCGTCTCCCTGGCCAGCTCCTTTTTTGGTTTCCCCTCTTCCAGAGTCTTTTTTTCGGCGATCCAGTAAAGGTAGTTTGGAAACCGGATCAACACTTCGGAGAGAAAGGGACTGGTCCCAAACACCTTGATCAAAAGCCAGAGGGTATAGGGGGAATCTTTAAGATAAGACAAGAGGTTCGACCGGTTGAGAGCGGCGCGGGCAAACCTTTCAAAATAGTTCAAAGCCTGGTCAGGGTCGGGAGCGCGGGAGAGACAGTTTAAGAGCTCCTCGATACACTCCGAGAGGAGCTGGCGGGCGCGGGGCTCGTCGGCAATCAGCTGAAGATTCGCGTCGGCCTTGCGAATATCCTTCAACCCGGTCGGAGAGAGGATCTCGAGAACCTCATGGTCCTGCAGAGCAGACGAGAGAAGGAGTGATTGGGGGGTCAGCCGGTTCATATCGGCATCATTATACCTGAACTATTTTATAAAAATAAGGCTATCCTCCGCTTGCAGTTTTTCTCTCAACCCTGATACACTTGCGGAGATGAATATTTCAGAAACCCTTGAGAAAGCGATCCTCTTTCAGGAAAAAGCCTTTCAATTTTACCAGGCTGAAGCAAAAACCAAAGAGGCCTTGAAACGGCCCGACCTTTCAACGCAATTAAAAGAGATCGCTTCGCAGAAAAGCAGGCTGACGGGACTCTTAAGAAAGAGTTTCCAGGAATCCAACACTCTGCCAAGCGGCGTCTCACGGGTGAACCTCGTGTCAGACCGGGAGATGGACGAAGGGCTCGCCTTTTTGACTAAAGCCCTGGCCCTGACCAAGGACAATACGGTTCCCCCGGCTAAAACGCTCGATATGATCCGTCAGATCACGTCCTATGAAGCGACCCTGATCTACGCCCCTTTATCTAAAATGTACGACCTTCGGATGTTAAAAACAGATACCGGCTGGATTCTCGCCCTCTCCCGCTATTTTCATGCCCTGACCCTCTACCTTAAGAAGAACAGGGGGCCGGGCCTGGAAACAATCCTGGAAAAGCTCCCCTTCCTTAATAAAAAAGTGACCGAAGTCAGGTCGTACAGCGAAAAAGAACTTCTAAAGTCCTTAATCCAGGAGAAAAAACCGGTCACCCTCACCCTCAAAGGGGGCAAAACCTTTTCGGGGCAGATCATTGAAGCCGACTATTTTTCCTTCAGATGCCTCGGAGAAGAAAACTCCGGGAAAACCTCCAGAGAACAGCTCTTTCTAAAAGATTCCGTCATTTCTGTCAGGGTCAATGCCTGACGGTAAGCCTTCATCTCCCATTAAAGTCCGGCTGGTTGAAGAGAAGTCCGTCGTTCCGGAAGGGATGGAAGAGACCCTTAAACAGCCTCTGAAAGGCTACCGCTTTTCAGAAGACACCCTCTATCTTGTCAATGCCATCCGCCCCGCGCCGTCTGAAAATATTCTCGAAATCGGTACCGGATGCGGCATTATCTCCCTCTGTCTTGCGAAGCAATACCCGACCATCAAAATCACCGCCATTGAAATAGACGAAGAACTCTCCGCCTGCGCGGGGGAAAATGCGGCCCTCTGCGGACTCGAAAATCAGATCCAGATTATTCAGGGAGATGTGCAGGT
>DATNMI010000083.1:0-5648 GCA_035602375.1 Nitrospiria bacterium
CCTCGTTCTTATGCTGGTGCTTGGAATTCTTCTGGGAAGAGGGTTTGACCGAGTGTTTGCCCAGCCAGAAACTTATGACGAGCTCCGGACTTTTTCCGAAGTCCTTTCGACCGTTCAAAAAAATTATGTGGAGGAGACAAAGGCGAAGGATCTGGTCTACGGCGCGATCCGGGGCATGCTCAACACCCTCGACAGCCACTCTTCTTTTATGCCCCCTGAAATCTACAAAGAGATGCAGCTCGACACGAAGGGGGAATTCGGCGGCCTCGGAATTCAGATTGGAATGAAAGAGAACAAATTGACGGTGATTTCTCCCATTGAAGGGACACCTGCCGATCTCGCTGGAATCAAGGCCGGGGATGTGATCCTTAAAGTGGACGGGCAATCGACCGTCAACATGACGCTTCAAGACGCGGTTGAGAAAATGAGAGGACTGAAGGGGACCAAAGCAGTCCTCACCATTCACCGGGAAGGGAAGAGTGAGCCCCTGGTTTTTACGCTAATCCGGGATACGATTAAAATCCAGAGCGTCAAGAGCAAGATGCTCGAACCGGGCATCGGTTATATCCGCCTCAGCCAGTTTCAGGAACACTCATCCAAGGATTTTGACAAGGCTTTAAAAAAATTAAAAGAGGAGAAGATGCAGTCGCTGGTCCTGGACCTCCGCAACAACCCGGGTGGTCTCTTGACCTCTGCGGTAGAAATATCAGAGGAATTCCTGGAACCCGGGAAGTTAGTTGTTTCGATTAAAGGGCGGGACGGCCGTAAGGAAGAATATACCGCCAACGGATCGGGAGGAGGAGCGGACAACTATCCGATTATCGTTCTGGTGAATGAAGGGAGCGCCAGCGCCTCTGAAATCGTCTCCGGCGCCCTTCAGGATTGGGGCCGAGCCGTGATCGTCGGCGCCCAGACCTTCGGGAAGGGTTCGGTTCAGACCATTCTCCCGATGTCGGACGGATCAGGACTTCGTCTGACGACCGCTAAATATTACACTCCCAAAGGGAGGTCAATTCAGAATGTCGGAATTGAACCTGATATCATGGTGAAACCCCCTGCTCCGAAAGATGCAAAGGGGAGCGCTGTCAACCGGACAATCTTGCGGGAAAAAGACCTTGAGCGGCATCTGAAAAACGATACAGTCAAGGAACCCGAAAAGGGCCAGGAGAACCAGCCAACCCTTGAGGAACAGGAAATCTCTTTCCCGGACGAGAAAAAAGAGGGCGCTGAAGACCCGCAGCTTCAGAAGGCGATTGACCTTCTTAAAAGCTGGAAGATTTTTAAACAGCTGGCTCCGCAGCTCACTGCTCCCAGGAGCTAGTCAGAACCGGTTGTTTTTTGGTGGAATTTAAAGGCTTGGGTGGGTATTGTCCCCCGCCCAGGCCTTTGGTTATTTTTTTCTTGATTAGGATAATTAATTTCAGTATTATTAGCACTCGTCAGAGGTGAGTGCTAATAATACCTGAATTAAAAATAATGAAATAACCCTAGATACCCAAGGAGGAGCCATGGGAACCGCAACGAAGAAAAGCGTTGGATTTAAACCCCTGAAAGACAGAGTTTTTGTCAGTTACAGCGAGGAACTTGAAAAGACAGCCGGCGGAATCTATATCCCGGAAGCGGCCAAGGAAAAGCCCCAAAAAGGAAAGATTGAGGCGATCGGCGCCGAAGTAAAAGGCGTCAAAGCTGGGGATACCATTCTGTTTGACAAATATTCAGGATCCAAGATCAACATTGACAGTGTCGAATACCTGATCTTGAAGGAAGAGGATATCCTCGGCGTTTTTGACATCTAAATCAATTTTTACCTTTTATTTTTAACATGTAACCTTCATAAGGAGTAAAGAATGGCAAAACAGATCATATTCAGCGTAAATGCGAGAGCGCAGATTTTAAAAGGCGTTGCTCAACTGACGGATGCCGTAAAGGCGACCCTCGGACCCCGGGGCAGAAATGCCGTTATTGAAAAGAAGTTTGGCGCCCCTACGATTACCAAGGACGGCGTGACCGTTGCCAAAGAGATCGAATTAAAAGATCCTTATGAAAACATGGGCGCACAGCTCGTCAAGGAAGTGGCAAGCAAGACCAGCGACACTGCCGGCGACGGGACAACTACAGCGACCGTTCTGGCTCATGCGATCTTCAGGGAAGGAGTAAAACATACCACGGCCGGACATAACCCGATGGATATCAAGCGCGGGATCGATAAGGCGGTGGAAGTCGTTGTTGAAGAGCTCAAAAAGTTCAGCAAACCGTGCCAGAACAAGAAAGAGATTTCCCAGATCGGCACCATTTCCGCCAATAATGACAAAGCCATCGGCGACCTGATTGCTGAAGCGATGGAAAAGGTCGGAAAAGACGGCGTTATTACGGTCGAGGAAGCCAAGAGCATGACCACTTCTCTTGATGTTGTGGAAGGGATGCAGTTCGACCGCGGGTATATTTCTCCCTATTTCGTCACCGATCCGGACAGGATGGAAGCGGTTCTGGAGGATGCGTATATCCTGATTAACGAGAAAAAAATCAGCACGATGAAAGACCTTCTCCCTGTTCTTGAGCAAATTGCCAAGTTGGGCCGGCCTTTCGTCATCATGGCCGAAGAGGTTGAAGGGGAAGCTCTTGCGACCCTCGTGGTCAACAAACTTCGCGGAACTTTGAATTGCGCCGCGGTAAAGGCTCCTGGTTTTGGCGACCGGAGGAAAGCGATGCTGGAAGATATCGCGATCCTGACCGGCGGACAGGTCATATCCGAAGACCTTGGTTTAAAACTTGAAAATGTGAAGGTTTCAGACCTAGGCCGCGCGAAAAGAATCACCATTGACAAGGACAACACGACCATCGTTGAAGGGGCCGGTGACCATGCGAAGATCCAGGGCCGCGTAAAGCAGATTAAGGCCCAGATCGAAGAGACCACATCGGATTACGACCGCGAGAAGCTTCAGGAGCGTCTGGCGAAGATCGTAGGCGGTGTGGCTGTGATCAATGTCGGCGCAGCGACCGAAACCGAAATGAAGGAAAAGAAAGCACGCGTTGAAGACGCGCTTCATGCCACCAAAGCGGCCGTGGAAGAAGGAATTGTCCCCGGTGGAGGCGTCGCGCTTCTCCGCTGTCTTCCGGCTGTGGAAAAACTGAAGCTGGATGCCGATCAGCAGGTCGGCGTGAATATCATCCGCAGGGCGCTGGAAGAACCTATCCGGCAGATTACCGAAAATGCCGGGTTTGAAGCCTCTGTGGTGGTTGAAAAGGTCAAGGCACAGAAGGGAAACGCCGGATTTGACGCCGGAAGCGGGACCTATGTGGATATGGTCGAGGCCGGCATTATCGATCCGACCAAGGTGACCCGTTCGGCCCTGCAGAACGCGGCCAGCGTTGCCAGCCTGATGCTGACGACCGAAGTCATGATTGCCGATATTCCTGAAGAAAAGAAGGCTCCCATGATGCCTCCTGGCGGGGGTGGGGGAATGGAAGGGATGTACTAAACCCGTGAGGGGGAAGGCGTAAAGAATGAGGCGTTAAACGACAGTCTAACGCCTTGGTCAAGACGCTGGTTTTAAGTCAAATGCCCCTTTCGGGGAAATTCCGGAAGGGGCATTTTTTTTGTTTAGTTTGACACCTCGTCGAAGGATCATATAAAATAAAACCAGTTTCATGTCAACATTTCAGAAGGAGAATATTTATGTCCGATGTGCAGAAGGCGACCTCATCAACCTGGGAAGCCGAAGTTTTAAAAGCCAGCGGATTGGTCATGGTGGATTTCTGGGCGCCATGGTGCGGACCGTGCAGAATGATAGCTCCCATCGTAGATGAACTGGCCAAGGATTATTCAGGCCGTCTCAAGGTGATGAAGCTGAATACCGATGAAAACCCGGATGTAGCGGGAAAATACCAGATTATGGGCATACCTTCAATTCTTTTTTTCAATGACGGCAAGGCGGTTGAAAAAATGGTTGGGGCGGTTCCGAAGAAGCAGTTCAAGGATACCATCGAAAAACTGCTGGGCTGATCCTGAATGCTTCATGAAATTCAGATTAAGAATTTTGCGGTTATTTCCAATATTCGGGTTTCGTTTGGAAAGGGCCTGAATATTCTGACCGGAGAAACTGGCGCGGGCAAGTCGATCGTGATTGACGCGCTTCAGGTCTTACTGGGCGGAAAGGGATTTCTCGAATATATCCGGGAAGGGGAGGATGAAGCAGTTATTGAAGGCCTTTTCTCTCTTTCTCCCGGTTTCTCTTCTCTCAAGAAACTTGAGGAACTTGAGTATCTCCGGGCCGGAGAAGATCAGATTATTATCCGCCGCGTACTGTCTTCACATGGCAAAAGCAAGGCCTACCTGAATGACAGGATGATTCCAATATCATTCCTTGCGGAACTCTCCGAAAATCTTCTGGAAGTCCATGGCCAAAACGACCAGCTTTATCTTTTTAAGAATTCCATTCAACTATCCCTTCTCGATGAATTTGCAGGCGCTGGTTCTCTGAAAAAGAGTTACCATAACGCTTTTGATTCCTGGATTGAAGCCCAAAAGACGCTTCAGCGCCTTCAAACAGATAAAAAAAACTTTAACGAAAAAAAAGCGCTTCTTGAATTTCAGCGGGAAGAGCTCTCCGATGCCGGATTTTTTCCGGACGAGGAAGAGAAGCTTGCCAGAGAAAAATCTATTCTTTCGCAGACAGGCCTGCTGAAACGGCATTCCACCGACGCGTTTGATGTTTTATCCGGAGGGGACGGCGGTGGTGGCGTCTTGTCCGGCCTGCTGGGCGCTGAGAAGCTGGTCCGGGAGTTATCTCAGCTCGATTCTTCGCTGGAACCAGCCGTCGAATTAATCAAATCGGCGGAAATTCAGGTGAAGGAAGCCGCGACAATTTTGAGAGACTTCAGGGAGAATATCGAAGCCGATCCCGAACGTCTTGACAAGATTGAATCCCGCCTTTTTTTGATATCGCGCTTTAAAAAGAAATATGGAATTCCACTATCGGAAATCGTTGAATATCGGCAGAGAATCAACGATGAACTGGCGCATCTGGATGGGCTTGGTTTCGAGGAAGAAAAGCTCCAGGAAGCGATTGCTGAAAATGAAAAGGACCTGATATCGATAGGCGGAGAGCTCTCATTGGCCAGAAAAGTGGCGTCTCTAGACCTGGAGAAGAGGGTGACAAGAGAGCTCAAGGGTCTGAAACTCGAGAACGCCCGGTTCAGGATCGCGTTTGAGCCATTCTCTTCAGAAAAGGGGTTTGTCAGAGACGGGCTTGAGGCGATCTCTTTTCTGGTATCCACCAATCCGGGCTTTGAACCAGTGGAACTTTGCAGAGCGGCCTCCGGAGGAGAGCTGTCTAGGATCATGCTGGCGTTAAAGACGGTCCTCTCCGGGGAGGAAAAGGGACGGGTTCTTGTTTTTGACGAAATTGACGCCGGGGTCGGTGGAGCGGTCGGCGAGTATATCGGAAAACGTCTTTCGCTTCTCTCCAGGGATCAGCAGGTCTTTTGCATCACCCATCTTCCCCAGATTGCTTCTTTTGCCGGCCATCATTTTCATGTTGAAAAGAAGGTCAAGAACGGAAAGACCGGGGTCTTGGTCAGGCTGCTCGACTTGCCGGAAAGAATACAGGAAATCGGAAGAATGCTGGGCGGCATGACGTTTACCGATA
>DATNMI010000149.1:0-2501 GCA_035602375.1 Nitrospiria bacterium
AGAAAAACACCTTTTCTGTTCCGCTCAGAAAAACGACCATTCCCCATGAGGTCACGGGCCACTACAGCGCTGAAGATGTTCTTTTAAAGCCGGCGTCCGAAGGAACCGGCATTATCGCGGGCGGCGCCGTCCGGTCAGTGATGGAGATGGTGGGCGTGCAGAATATTCTGAGCAAATGTCTCGGGAGCGGAAACCCCTTTAATGTGGTCAAAGCGACACTAGAGGGACTTAGAAAGCTTCGCAGCCGGGAGTCCGTCAGGGCAATGCGGAAAAAACCGGAAATTACAGTTTAAGGAACAGCGTCCATGAGCAAGAAAATCTCAATCACATTGATAAGAAGCGCAATTGGCCGGAAGGGCAAGCATAAACAAGTTGCCATCGGTCTTGGCCTTACAAAATTAAACCGTACCGTCATCAGGGATGATTCTCCTGAAATTCGCGGGATGGTGAACAAAATTTCGTATCTCGTTGAAGTTAAACCGGTCTAGCAGAGGGTTTTGATAAAAATGAAACTGGAAGAATTATTTCCGACTCCCGGATCAAGGAAGAAAGAAAAACGGATTGGCAGAGGTCCCGGGTCCGGACATGGAAAGACATCCACCAAGGGGCACAAGGGACAGAAGGCCCGTTCCGGAGGGGTGAAAGGACCTGGATTTGAAGGGGGGCAACAGCCTTTAATCCGGAGAATTCCAAAAAGAGGGTTTTTCAGCCTTTTCAGGAAAGAATATACCATCGTGAATCTGGAGTCTCTCCAAAAATGTTCTGAAAAAGTGATTACCCCTGAAGTTTTAAAACAGATGGGCTTGATAAAAAGCATTGATCTGGTCAAGATACTGGGGAACGGAGAGATCGGCAAGGCATTAACGGTACGGGCGCATAAATTTACTAAATCTGCCGAAGAAAAAATAAAACAGGCTGGTGGAACAGTCGAGGTTATTTAATTGTTTGAGCGGTTTTACACCAGTCTTCAGAATATTTTTAAAATCGAGGAATTGCGTCAGAGAGTGCTTTTCACTCTGGCCATGCTCTCGGTATACCGGATCGGCGCTCATGTTCCGACTCCGGGGATCAACAACGACGCTTTAGGAGAATTCCTGACCCGGCAGGGCGGCGCGCTGATGGGGTTTTTGGACATTTTTTCCGGCGGCGCCCTTTCGAAGCTTTCTATTTTCGCTCTGGGGATCATGCCCTATATCAGTGCTTCCATTATCCTGCAGCTTTTGACCGTGGTCATCCCGACCCTGTCAAAGCTGGCCAAGGAAGGGGAGCGGGGAAGAAAAAAAATTATCCAGTATACCCGGCTGGGGACCATTTTTATCGGTTTGATTCAATCGTTTGGAATTGCAGTCGGACTTGAAACGATGGAAAAAGGGGTTTTTGTCCAGAGTCCCGGTTGGGCGTTCCGGATCATGACGATGATTACCGTGACAGCGGGAACCGCATTTTTGATGTGGCTGGGCGAGCAGATTACGGAACGCGGTATCGGCAACGGGATTTCCCTGATCATCTTTGCGGGCATTGTGGCCCGGATGCCGGATGCGCTTTCCAAGACTGCGCAAATGGTGAAAATGGGGGAGCTTAGCCTTTTCAAACTGTCAGCGCTTTTGACCGTGATGGTTCTGGTCATAGCGGCAATCGTTTTTCTTGAAAGCGCGCGGAGAAAAATTCATGTTCAATATGCAAAGCGGGTGGTGGGACGGCAGGTATACGGAGGCCAGAGCACCCATATCCCTCTGAAAATCAATACCGCGGGGGTGATCCCTCCCATCTTCGCTTCTTCGATTATCGCGTTTCCCGCGACGATCGCCGGTTTTATCGCGATTCCATGGGTTCAGGCCTTAAGCCGGAATCTTGCGCCCGGTTCCTATTTCTACACTGGGCTCTATGTAGCATTGATCGTCTTTTTCTGTTTTTTTTATACTGCCGTGGTGTTGAATCCGGTGGATATGGCTGATAATATGAAGAAGTACGGAGGATTTATTCCCGGTATCCGCCCGGGCCAGAGGACCTCTGATTACATTTACAAGGTCTTGACAAGAATTACCTTTGTCGGTTCCGTCTATCTGGCTCTGGTTGCTGTTTTGCCGGAGATTTTCATATACAAACTCCAGGTTCCTTTTTATTTTGGCGGGACCTCTCTTTTGATTGTGGTTGGCGTCGGATTGGACACTGCGCAACAGATTGAAACCCATATGATTACCCGGAATTATGAAGGGTTTATGAAAAAGGGCCGGTTAAAAGGCCGGAACGGTTAGATTTCTTTGAAGATGGCGACAGGACTGAAAACGAGATTGATTTTGCTGGGGCCGCCAGGCGCCGGTAAAGGTACCCAGGGAGAGGCGGTTGCCACCCAGTATGGCATCCCCAAGATCTCGACAGGAGACATTCTTCGGGAAGCGGTTGCCGCGAAAACGGCGCTGGGCCTTAAGGCCAGGGCATTCATGGATGCCGGAAAACTTGTGACCGATGACATTGTCATTGGATTGGTGAATGAGCGGCTG
>DATNMI010000168.1:0-5567 GCA_035602375.1 Nitrospiria bacterium
GGGAGCTGATTTCTTTATAAATCATGAAACAGAGGAGATTTCTGAAAAAGTCAGGGAGTTTACCCGGGGAGAAGGGGTAGACCTGGTCTTTGAACATATCGGCCCTAAAACCTGGAAACAGAGTCTGGCGTCTTTAAAAAAAGGGGGCGTGCTTGTCACCTGCGGTTCCACCACGGGACCGACCGTTGAAACCGATCTCCGGTTTATCTTTTCCAGGCATCTGTCTGTTCTGGGTTCCTCCATCGGCACCCGGAGCGAATTGATCACACTCACCCGGCTGATGGAAGAAAAAAAGCTCCGCCCGGTCATACACAAAGTATTTCCATTGAACGAAGCTCCACGCGCGCATGATCTGATGGAATCAAGAAACTTCTTTGGCAAGCTTATCCTCGTCCCCTGATTAAGATAGTTCGTGACGGGATAGGGGGTAGAGGTCAGTAACAAACCTAATTTCAACACTCCCTTTCTTTTACTTTTCACCTTTTACATTTCACCCCACCTAACCCCTCAGGCCTTACGCAAGGCGAGTTGCGTTCGCCAATACGCCAGTATATCCTCCAGCGTCCTTTGAAGGGGTATCTCCGGGGCCCAGCCGGTTTGAGTCCTGAGCCGCGTGGAATCCCCTACCTGAATGGGAATATCCGAATGTCTGAGTTTTGCGGGATTCACCCGGATCTCGATCTTGACCCTGGCCATTTCAAGGAAAAGGTCGAGGATATACTGAATGGACACAGCCTTCCCGGAAGAGACATGATAGACCTCTCCCGGCTTCCCGGCGGCGGCCAGCATCCCGTAGGCCCTCACCGTATCCCTGACATCGGTAAAATCACGCCGGGCATCAAGATTGCCGGTTTCAATGAAAGGTTCATGAAGCCCTAGTTCAATTCCGGCGATTTGATAGGCAAAATCAGAACAGACAAATTTCGGGTTCTGACGGGGGCCAATATGATTGAACGGCCTGACGCGGATGATCGGAAGGTTATACGCATAAAAGTAATGATACCCGATGAGGTCAGCCGTTGCCTTGCTTAATCCGTAGGGATGAACCGGCCTGAGCGGCTGTTCTTCCCGTATCGGCATGTCTTCTTCCTGGAGCACGCCGTAAACATCCGCGGACAAAACAGAGACAATCCACGGAGAAATATGGGCACGAATGCACGCTTCGTAAAGGTTCATCGTTCCCATGGCATTCACCTCAAACGCCATTCTCGGATCCTGCCAGGAATCCATTACGAATGCGATTGCCGCCAGGTGGTAAACCTCATCCGGCACAACCTGGCTTACAGCGTCCTGGACCTCTTCTTTTTCCTGAATCCGGCAAGGAATCAGCTTGACCCGTTCACGAATTGCTGACAGGTTTTCAAGAGATTCCCCTTCCAGAACTGTGCCGAATACTTCTTTTCCGGCGGAAATGAGGTATTCGGCCAGATAGCTTCCCGCAAATCCGTTGATTCCGGTGATCAATGCCTTTTTCATGAAACTTTTTTTTCTACCCCTTTTTCCCCAGAACAATCTGGTCAGAGGAGACCTGATACTTTTTCAAGAGAGCCGACATCTCTTTGCGGGATATCTTTTTCGTCTTTAAAATTTCCCGGCGTGATTTCCAGGCCGCAGGAAGACCTGCCAGCATGGAAATATCCGCTTTAAGGAGAACAAAGAACCCCGTGGCCCAGGAGTGTTTTTTTAAAAATTCCGCGCCCAATCCGTTTCCGCTTGCCATGGCCCTGGCCTGGGCCTTCAACCTCTTGAGAGTATTGCCCGGAGTCCGCATGAGATAGAGGAACGGAAAGTTTTTCACAGCCACCCAACCCCGGTTCCGTTCCACGAGAAATCCCTTTAATTTCGAGGCGGACCCTGCCGTACCGGAAAAGGCATGGACCACCACGGCGGTTGGAACATAAACGCATTTCCACCCCATCCACCTCGCGCGCAATCCGATATCGGTATCTTCGCAATAGGCAAAAAAACGTTCATCAAACAGACCGGCCTCGTCCAGCATCTTTTTTCTGTAAAGGGCCGCACACCCGCTGGGGAGGAGGATCTCTTCCTCCTGATCAAATTGACCGGCGTCTTTTTCCAGCCTTCCTCTCGCGAATCCAAGTCCGTCCGGGTAAATCATCAGACCCGTATTGTCCAGAATTTTTTCCTTCTCGTCCAGGTAAATTTTGGACGCGCACATTCCCGTGCGAGAATCTTTTTCCATCGCGCGTGCAAGGGCGGACACCCATCCTGGAGCGGCATAGGCGTCATTATTCAACAGAGCGATATACTCCCCTTGGGCAATCCGGATCCCCGAATTATTCCCTCCGGCAAAACCCTCGTTCTTGCTGTTTTCCACCATCCGGACTTTCCCGCCATATTGGGCGATGACCTTGTCCTGGGATCCGTCCGTGGAATTGTTGTCCACAATGATGATTTCGAGATTTGGATAATCTTGCGCCAAAAGCGAATCAAGACATCTTCGGATCGTTTTCATCCCATTCCAGTTGACAACAATGACTGAAACCAGCGCCTGGCGCATTCCAAAATCCCCGTCTGTGTTAAAAAGGTTCGCTTCTGTTCGCTTATTTTAACTATAGGAAAAATTAGCGATTCCCGCAACCACCAAAATGGGCAAAAAAAAAGCCATGAAAATATATTCATGGCATTGCCAAAATCTTTAAGAGGTCCCGATTTAATAACGTTTTCTTACTTCAAGCCCCGGGAGGCTGATTCAACCGCTTCTTCAATCATCTTTTTATGATCTTCGTCGCGAAGGGCTTTCTGAAGGATCTTCTCAGTGGCTAAAACGACCAGGTCCCCAGTATACTGCCGGATTTCCTTCATCAGCTTGATCTTTTCCCGTTCCATTTCCTCCCGGGTGGACGCAAGCGCCTTTTCGCTCTCCTGCCGGGATTTCTTATCGCCCTCTTCCAGAATCTGCTGGCTTCGGGCGCGGGCCTTTTCAATGATCGTTTCAGCCTCTTGCCGGGCCGCCTTGATCCTGGTCTCATATTCGGCCATTAAAGCCTTGGCTTCCTTCTGAACCTTTTCCGCGTGATCAAGGCTTTCCCGGATCTTCTTTTCCCGGGTCTCAAGCTCATTCATCAAGGGTGGGAGTCCAAACTTGTAAAGAAAGAAGAAGAGTATCCCGAAGGAAACAAAAGACCAGAAAAGAAGCGGCGTAAAGAATTGGGTGTCAAATTGAGGCATCTGTCAATCCTATTTCCTGAGTCCCATGACGATGAAAGCAATAACCAGGCCATAGAGGGCAATCGCTTCGACGAGCGCAAAACCGATCCACATATACTTGGAGACCTTTGCTTCCGCCTGGGGCTGTCTGGCAACTGACTCGATCATTTTTCCGAAAATATATCCGATTCCGATTCCGGATCCGGCGAATCCCGCTGCTGCGATACCCATACCGATTAAAGCTGCTGATGATGCGTCCATCTATTCATCTCCTTTGTTTTGTGAAAGGTACTTTGAGTAATCAGTGAAACGTCAATTATTGATGCAAGTTCATAGCGTCGCCCAGGTAAACTGTCGTTAAAATCGTAAATATATAAGCCTGAATAAAAGCAATAAAGAGTTCCAGACCATTAATCGCGATGGTCAGGGTAAACGGGAGCCAGCCAATAAAAACGCCGAGTCCCAGCGCCATTCCAAATAAGACGCCGAGAACCGTGTGGCCCGCGGTCATGTTGGCGAATAACCGGACGGCCAAAGAGATCGGGCGGGCCAGTTGGCTGACGATCTCAATCGGTATCATCAGCGGTAAAAGCCAGAAGGGAGTTCCGGGAGGAATTAAAATATGGTAAAAACCAGCCCCATGGTAATAGATTCCAACTCCCAGGCTGATCGCATAGACAACAATGGCAAACCCCGCGGTGACAATCAACTGGCTGGTGACCGTATAGAAACCGGGAATCAGCCCTAAAAGATTGGAGAAAAGGATAAAAAAGAAAAGGGTCACAATAAAAGGGATAAACCGGGAGCCCTTCTCCCCCATATTTTCAAGAGTCATTTTTTTCAAAAAATCGAGCATAACTTCCGCAATGCTTTGAATCTTCCCCGGTACCAGGGTCACCCTTCGGGTAGCCGCCATAAAAAAGAGAATGACGGAAACCGTGACGAGCCACATCATCAATACGGCCTTATTAATGGAGATATCGAGCCCCATCAATTGAAGGTTATAAATCTTGAAGAGTAAAAAATGTTCGAGAGGATTATGTTCCAAAGTATTTCCGGGAATTCATGGTTATTCTTTTTTCTGGTCCTGTTCCGATTCCTTCTTTTCCATAGCCTGGACAAAGCGATAAATATTTAAAAATCCGGCGGCAGACCCGACCAGGACGCCCGCGATGAGCGCCCAGGGAACCGTTTTAAATTTCCAATCAATGAAATAACCGATTCCCGCCCCGACCAAAGTAGCGGAAACCATCTCAATACCGATCCGCGCCGCATAGGAAAGCCCCTGATAAAACGGATCGTTTTCCCTCTGGCCCATAAGATTTTCCGGCACGGAACTGCTTGTTGAAAATTTATGTAGTTAAACAAAAATCAGGTCTAAAGTCAAGAAAAAGGTTCCTTAGGGGAGAGGGCGTCCTGCAACCCGACCGCCAGCCAAAGAAGCCCTCCCAGGAAAGCCGCGCCCGCGGCAACCGAGAGGGCCAGAGGCCAGCCATACTTTTCTCCCAGATAAGGGGTCAGAATGGGAGAGAGGGTCCCCCCGAGATTGGCGCCCATATTCATCAGCCCGGAAAGGGCGCCGGAATGTTCCCTGGAAATCTCAATCGTAGAGGACCAGTAGGCCCCCACGGTAGAATAAAGAATACCTGCTCCCAGCGAAAGAAACAAAATGGCGGTATAGGGATCGACCGCCAGGGCCCCCGCATAGATGAGCCCGGAAGTCAGAAACATGCCCGACGCTCCCACCGATTTTTGACCCCGGATCGGGCCATATTTCCTGACCATACGGTCGCTCAGCCAGCCTCCGAGCGGACAGAAAAGCGCCATGGCCAGAAAAGGAGCGGTAGACAAAAACGACCCTTTGAGTACTTCGAAATGCCGGACATTGACCAGATAAATAAAAAACCAGGAGAGATAAATATAGGCGATATAACCGAGCATGGTATAACTCGCGGTTAAAAACCAGACCGAAGGAGACAAGAGAACCTCTTTAAAAGAGCCTTTGGGCGAAAGAAGAACCGGTTCAATCTGGTTCTCGCCTCCCATGATCCAGTCGAGTTCGGCCCGATTCACCCCCGGATGATCTGCCGGGCTGTCCCTCGAAATCCAGAACCAGAGGCCGGCTACTACAACACCAAGAACTCCCGTAAAATAAAATGCGCTCTTCCATCCGTAATGAATCATCAGCCAGACCACCAGCGGTGGGGTCATCGCCGAACCAAAACCGATCCCCCCGATGGAAACCCCTATTCCAAGGCCTCGTTCGGAGGGAGCGAACCAGTTCGCAACCGTCCGGTTGAAGTTGGGAAGGGCCGCCGCCTCTCCAACCCCGATCAGGAAACGGACGATCAGAAGCGCCCCGACCGGACCAATCGCCAGGGCCAAAAAAGACTGCG
>DATNMI010000204.1:0-2188 GCA_035602375.1 Nitrospiria bacterium
ATTATCCAGGCCTGAATCGTCTGGAATGATGAACCGGAAATGCTCCTGAACCCATTCCTTCCCATGCTGGTACATAGACCTGTTCGCATCAGGGCCCAAGCGAGCGCCGATGAATTTTTCAATCAATTTTGAACAATGATTTTCCAAAGGGGAGTTCTCCGGAGAGAAGACGCCAAACTTCCAGCCGTTCTCATAAGTTAAATTGAGCGCCAGGGCATCAATAAACTCGCTTTTTCCGTGGGAAGGTATTCCGGTAACGACCGTCAATTGGCCGGGCCAGATCGTCAGGAATTCATCAACGGCTCGCCATCCGGTGGAAATGCCTTTCGGCCATCCCTCTTCTAAAATCCGATCCACCTGGCTCGAAACATCGGCGAGGCTGAAGATCCCTTCTACCGGATAAGGTTTCGCGTTTTTCAGGATTTCTTTTAAGGCGGCTGATCCATGCTTCGTCAAAACATCGTTGGCATCTTTGGAGCCTTCCGGCCAAGTAACGGTAGAACAGTTCTCATGGCCAAGGCGCCGGGCCAGCTCCGCCTCGAGGACTTTCCCCGGACCGTCATTATCAACCGCAATAATCCATTTCTGGACCTTCTCGACGACTGGGTCATTGAGGAAAGAGAATTTGCTGGAATAGTCCTTTGCCTTTTCCGAAGGGGCGCCGGCCGGGACGCTTACCACGTTCTTGAATCCGGCGACCTCAAAAGAGAGCTTGTCTAGCTCCCCTTCGACGAGGAGGGTCGTCTGCTGGAGATCATCCAGCCCGTAAAGTATCTGTTCTGCGCCAGGTGTCTGCCGAAAGTTCTTCTGGAAATCCCGGTATTTGTTATTGATTAGCTCGCCGTTCCGGAAGAAGGGAAAGATCATGCAATCAGTATGGTCCTCGATCTGCGGCATATAGGCATTCTCGAAACCAATTTTATTCCTTCGCCAGACATCTTCTGTGATCCCCCGGCTCGCAAGCCAGGCCTTGGCCTTTTCTGGGAGGTCTGTTCTCGGCGCCGCTTCCGGCTTCCGATATTCTGGTTTGTTCCAATGCAGGGTACCTGTCTTTATGCCGCCATTTTTCAGGGTTCCGGACCATCCGCAGTGATTGCAGACCCAGAGGCCTTTATCAGTATTCACGGATAAACACTTAGCCAGTTTCTTCTTCCTGGAGGGGGAACATTCCGGGCAGGTGGTCGCGATCTCTCCAGTCTTGCCGCCGGTTTCAATTCGGAAATCGCTGAAGGTCTTCATAGCACCAGCTCCCGCGGCCTATCTTTAAACTCGCTCTTCCGGCTTTCGATCGTCAGTTTGTCGAATTGATTCCTGAGATTTTTTGGAGAAAGAATCACGTTCTGCCAGAAGGAATGCCGCTGACTCATCTGAATTATTTTTTCGATATCGGCATGGCTCCGATGATCAACCCTGATCATCAGGTCGACGTCTTTTGCCCACTTCTGGAAATTTGGGTGTTTATGGGTAGGGTTCCGCTGTTTTATTAATTCAAAAAGCGCCCGCGAAAGTTGAAGTTCGGGAGAACTTTCAACAAAGGATTTTCCGTCTTCTCTTATCTCTTCTTTTCTTATCTCTTCTTCTCTCCTCTTATTCCGTAACAGCTTCATACGTTCAGCCACCGAGCTATCTTCTTGAAACTTCGACCATTTTCCCCATGTGACGGTAATCTTACCGTAACGGTTTTTTCCCTCCTCAAACACTATGTTTTTAAGTGTCATTTGTGACCGTAATTCGTCCAGATTTTTGACTTGCATGAGTCTGAAAAGGGTGTCAGGCATAATATCAACGACGCCCCTTTCACCATGAAGGGCCATATAAGCGCCCAACAAAGAAAAGCGACCGATACTCTCAAGGGTACCTGGGCGAGATGGGTCAAAATCGTCGTCTGAAAGGATCGCGGTCCAGACTTTAAACCAGCGTTTGAGGTCAGCCATGGGACCGCTCCATAGCCGCGTTAATTTTATCTAGCCTCTCAAAAAACCAGCGGCGTGGTTGGGGCTTGTCTAGGATCTGGAGAATCCGAATTTCTTCGATCCGGAGATCGAGGAAGGACTTGCCGGCCAAGTCTTCGTGGTAAAATCTTTGGTGTTGTTCAAAGGAAGAAAAAGGGTCCGGAGGCATGAACCGCTCGGAATATAGTTTCTTTTTTAAGGGGAGTCTGGTATAAAGGGTGTTGAGTCTCGATCGT
>DATNMI010000214.1:0-9007 GCA_035602375.1 Nitrospiria bacterium
ACAAACGGGGATACAAATTCAGCACCTACGCCACCTGGTGGATACGGCAGGCCATCACCCGCGCCATCGCGGACCAGGCCAGGACAATCCGTATTCCGGTCCATATGATTGAAACCATCAACAAGCTGATACGGACTTCAAGACACCTGGTACAGGAGCTGGGCCGGGAACCATCGGCCGAAGAGATTGCGGAGAAAATGGAGCTTCCTCTCGATAAAGTCAGGAAGATCCTCAAAATCGCCAAGGAGCCGATCTCTCTTGAGACCCCGATCGGGGAAGAGGAAGACAGCCACCTGGGAGATTTCATCGAAGACAAGAAAGTGGTGTCCCCTCTCGATGCCGCTATTCGGTACGACCTCCAGCGCCAGATCAACAATGTCCTCCAGACGCTGACGCCGAGAGAGGAAAAGGTCCTCAGAAAACGGTTTGGCATCGGGGAGAGCACCGATCATACCCTAGAAGAAGTCGGGCAGGACTTTGAGGTGACTCGCGAGAGAATCCGGCAGATTGAAGCAAAGGCGCTCAGGAAGCTTCGGCATCCCAGCCGGAGCAAACGGTTGAAGAGTTTCGTGGAGAACCTCTAATGGAACGGGCCCATAGCTCAGCTGGTTAGAGCTACCGGCTCATAACCGGTTGGTCCCTGGTTCGAGTCCAGGTGGGCCCATTATGTTTTTAAAGGCGGACTTTTGAAAGGAGAATCGACTTTGAAGGAAGAGATGGGGTTATTGATTCAATTGCAGCGAATCGATGCCCGACTCGCCGGATTCCGGGAGCAGGAAGGAAAAATCAGTTCCCGGCTGGAGAAAGACCTGCAGGAGGTCGAACTTCTGAAAAGCAGATTTAATGAAGCCCAGGCTATTTTTGACAAAACCCAGAGAGAGAAGAAAGACAAGGAAGACGAGATCGCGGTCCAGGAACAGACAATTTTGAAAACCCAGGCCCGGCTGAAAGATCTCAAGACGAACAAGGAATATCAGACCCATCTTCATGAAATTGACGCACAGAAAAAGGGTCGGAGCGCCCTTGACGAAGCGGTGCTTCTTCTGATGGACCGGCTGGAGGCTTTGAAAAGCGATCTGGAGATTCAGCAGAAGGAAATTGAGGAAAAATCCGGCAAACTCCGGGAAAAACAGAAGGAAATCGACGCGGAAATCGCCGGAATGCACGGAGAAAAGGTTCAGATCGAAGAGGATCGAAAATCAATTTCCGGAAGAGTCAGCAAGAAACTTCTTGAACAGTACGCCTGGCTTTTAACGAGCCGAAAAGGCGCCGCCGTAGCAGCCCTGTCCGGAAGCACCTGCCAGGGTTGCCACATGAATCTTCCGCCGCAACTGGTCGCGGAGGTCAAAAAGAACGATAAGCTCCTCTCCTGCACCTACTGCGCCCGGATGCTCTACTGGCACGAACTCTACCTGCCCAAACCCGCCTGATCGCCCGACTTTAGCCTGTCATCATCGGGATAGCGTTCCGATTCAGGCCGCCGTTCTATTTATCTGTCCTGTTTTTTCTGCCGGTATTTCAATCCAGTTGCGAACACCGTCTCTTTATTCATCCATTTGACAAAAAGAATTATTCATCTACTCTTAATGATGAATGTCTTGAGAGGAAAACCTCCGGGAAGATTTTTTTTCAATGGGAGATGGACTATGTATCGTTCAGCGTTACTTTATTTGATGCTTTATCTTGTTTTGTCCTTGTCGTGGAGCGGGTGGCCCTATCCCGACGGCGTATCGGATGCGGCGGCGGGGCAGGCCGATTCGATTAATTTCCCTAACATCCCTCTGGGTGCCGGTCTATTTTTTTGACATGGTTGCTCCCAGGACAGCCTGGGTGGTTTTGAAATGGAGCTTGGCCACGCGCTTCAGGGCCGCCTCTCCTTTTTCCCGTACCAGTTTTTTTCCCGCCTGAATCACCAGGTCGGAAGCCCCCTTTGGGAGGGGGACCCCTTCCTGCCGTGAAAGCTTTTCAAGTCTTGAGACAAATTCCGCTCTGGCCAGGCAGGAGGCCGCGGCGACAGCCGTGTCCTCTTCCGCTCTCGGCCTCTGTTCCAGCAAAACCGTTTTTCCCTTGGACTGAAGCGCCGATTCGACGAGAGACCGGTCTCCAAACTGATCGGTAAGGACACGGCCGACCATTCTCCGGGAGAGAATATTCTCGATCACGCGGGCATGTCCCCAGGCGAGCAGGGCATTCAGGTTTTTCATCTTTGCATAGAGCTCATTGTATTTTTCAGGTCCGATTGCCACCACATCTGATTCCAGAGCGACTTCCCGGATTTTCGGAGCCAGCAGAAGAATGCGGGCGTCTGTCAGCTTCTTCGAGTCCTTGACGCCGAGACTCTCCAGTTTACTGGATCCCGCGAAATCGAGGCAGACAGCCGCTATGACAAGAGGGCCAAAGTAGTCTCCCTTGCCAGATTCGTCTGTTCCTATCCAGGGTTCATTTTTTTTCATGCGGGATGTTGGTTAATTCTTGATAGACTAGCGGTTAAACGGTTTCGGGAGAGGAGTGTTTTAAGACAGCCCATAAGCCGAATTCTGTTCCCGGTTCGACACCGGGCGATGATCATTTCTCTGGGAAAACAGTTGCCTGTTTCCTCAAGCGACCTAACCCGAAAGCTGTGGATGGGCCACCCAATTGCTTTCCTATTTGGTCTTGCTCCGGACGGGGTTTACAAAGCCAGCCGGTCACCCGGCTGCCGGTGAGCTCTTACCTCGCCTTTTCACCCTTGCCCCCTCGATTAAGAAGGGGCGGTATTTTTTCTGTTGCACTTTCCTTCCTGTCGCCAGGACTGGACGTTATCCAGCGCCCTGCCCGATGGAGTTCGGACTTTCCTCTATCCCCCTTTTGAAAGGGGACAGCGATCACCGGGCTGTCTTAAAACAGCTCCATTCTAACACGGGTCAGGAGATAAATCCAATACGGTTCAGGGGCCAGAACCGCAGCATCGCCCGCGCTTTGACATTCTTGACGGGGACAAATCCCCAGGCATGGCTGTCATGGCTGTTGTTCCGGTTGTCTCCAAGAACGAAAAGGGAATCCTTTGGCACCTTCATCGGGCCGTAATGGTAACGAGGAGTTTCTTTGATGTATTTTTCTTCCATGGTGCGGTCGTTCAGATAGAGATTTCCGTCCCTTATTTCGATCAGGTCCCCTTCCACGCCAATGACCCTTTTGACAAAAGGAATATCCTGATTTTCCGTCGCCGAGGAGGGGGGCGCAAAAATGACGATATCGCCTGAGCGCGGAGGGTGAAACCGGTAGGTGACCTTGTTGCTGAAAAAGCGGTCGCCGATCTGAATCGTCGGCTCCATGGACGATGTCGGTACAACAAACGCTTCAACGACGGTAGCTTTGAGTACCAGGGCAAGGACCAGGGCCACGACCAGAACCTGGGCATATTCCCAGAGCTTTTTAAGGAGATTTTCTTTTCTCAAGAGGGGAAAAGTTCCCGAAGCTTGTACCCCATCGGTTTGATCGTGATGAGTTCGGTTTCCAGCATCGGAATTTTGGATCTCAGCCGCCGGATATGAACGTCGACTGTCCGCGTCGGGTCCTGGGACGTCTGCCCCCAGATTTCCTTCAGGAGCACCGGCCGCGTCTGGACTTTCCCCTGATTTTTAATCAGGAATTCCAGAAGGGAAAATTCTTTCGGGGTCAACCAGACTTCCTTGCCGTCGTACCAGGCCTCGTGTTTATCGGCGTCCAGACGAAGGCGCTCCCCGTACTGGGTCTGTCTTGATTCCTGCTTCGGTTTTGCCTGGTGCCTGCGGAAAATCGCCCGCATTCTGGCAAGGAGCTCTTTCGGTTCGAAAGGTTTCGTCAGGACATCATCGGCTCCCTGTTCAAAACCTTCCAGGCGGTCGCTCAGATCTCCCTTGCCGGTGATAATCATTGTGGGAATATCGTGTGTTTTTTTCGATTTCCGAATTGATTTAAGGACCTCGCTCCCTTCCATGTCGGGAAGCTTCAAATCGAGGAGGACCAGATCGGGCGGATTCTGGGAGATTTTCTTAAGGGCTTCCACTCCGTTCTTGGCCAGAGTGGCCTGATACCCTTCGTTTACCAGAACGGAGGCGATAACGTCTGAAACTACCGGTTCATCTTCGATAATGAGTATGGTCTGAGTCATTTTTTTATCCTATTCGTCATGATTGCCCGGGACGGTCGGCGGGCGGTTATTAACGGTAATTAACAAACTGAAGGTCTACGCCAAAATCTTTTTTCTTCAGAAGGGCTATGGCTTCCTGAAGGTCATCCCTGCTTTTTCCTGAAACTCTCAACTGGTCGGCCTGAATCTGAGCCTGGACCTTGAGCTTGGCCGCCTTGATCTCTTTGACCATTTCCTTGGCTTTTTCCCCGGGAATTCCCTGCTGGATATTGATTTTCTGACGGACTGTTTTCCCGAGCGCCTCTTCCACTTTTCCATAATCAAGCGACTTGAGAGAAATATTTCTTTTTACCAGCTTGGATTGCAGGATGTCAATCACGCTCTTTAATTTTTGCGCGTCGTCGGAAACCAGCGTGAGTTCTTCCTTTTCCAGCGTGATTTCGCTTTTGCTTCCCTTGAAATCAAACCGCTGCCGCAATTCCTTGACCGCCTGGTCAACGGCGTTTTTCAGCTCCTGGAGGTCCACCTTTGATACGACATCAAAAGAATTCTGATCAGCCATGGTCTGTCCGGAAGTTCCTGGTTAATAAGGTTAAAACAAATCGAATCCATTACTCTGTTTTTGAAAACCCATTGATTGCAAATACTATCATGGTTGCACCGAAGAGTGCGAGAATATTTAAACATAAAAGATAGGAGTGCGGACCCGCGGAGAGTATGATGTTCCGCAGAAGGTCCACCCCGTAGGTCAGGGGATCGAGAATCACCAGGAGCGACATCCAGGGCGGAAGGTTATCGGTTGGGAACATTGCTCCGCTGAGGAAAAACATCGGCAACATGATGAAATTGGTGATAAGCGTAAATCCTTGCATGCTTCTCATTCGGGAGGCGATCACAATCCCCATTGCGGTCAGCGTAAAAGAGATAAAAAACATGGCGGGGATCAGCGCGGCGACCGTAACCCAGGAGAGGGAAAGATGGATCAGAGGAGCGAAAACAAGCATGAGGCACCCCTGAAACATGGCCACGGTGCTTCCTCCGACGGTTTTTCCGACTGCCACAGCCCACCTGGAAATCGGTGCGACCAGAACCTCCTTGAGGAAACCCACCTCGCGGTCCCAGACGATTGAAATGGCTGAAAAAACCGAGGTAAAGAGGAGCGTCATGGCAATGATTCCGGGAAAAATAAAGTGGAGGTAATTGTCGCTCCCGCCCCCTGATCCTTGTCTGAGAGGCGAGAGCCCACGGCTGAGGCCGGTACCCAGGAGAAGAAGGTAGAGAGCCGGCTGAACCGTCGCGCCGATCATCCTTGGCTTGTCCCTGAAAAACTTTTTGACGTCCCGGAGCCAGATGACGTAAATCCCGTTCAGGTTTCCTGTCAATTTCTCGTTCTCCCTTTGATCCGCACCCTCGCCCGCATCAGGCTTTTCCGGTCGGCTCCCTCCGGGCGGATCCCGTGGCCGGTTAGTTTCAGGAAGACATCATCGAGCGTCGGCCTCCGGATGTTCAGGGAGGTCAGGCTGAAAGGGAACGAACGGACGAATTCAGGGAGAAACTGTTCCGCGTTCTCCATCTCAAACGACATCATTCCGTCTTCGTCTTCCTCCACCTTCAATCCAAAATGTTCCTCGATGAAAGATTTGGCCTGTCCCGGCTGATCGGTCCTGATCTGAATCCGGTCGGCGGCCGCTTCTTTCTTGAGGTTGGCCGGCGTGTCGAGGGTGATAATCTCCCCATGGTCGATGATGGCGATCCGGTCGCAGTTTTCGGCCTCTTCCATGTAGTGCGTGGAGAGGAAAATCGTCAGGTTTTCTGTTTTTCGAAGCATTTCCACATATCCCCAGATATGGGTTCGGCTTTGAGGATCAAGCCCGATGGTCGGTTCGTCCAGGAAAAGGACCTTGGGATAGTGAATCAATCCTCTGGCAATCTCAAGCCGCCGTTTCATTCCGCCCGAGAAGGAGGAAACGAGATCGTGCCTTCTCTCCCCAAGCCCCGTCAATTTGAGAAGCATGTTGATTCGTTCCAGTTTGAGGTTGGCCGGCACGTTATAGAGCCTTGCGTGGAAGTCGAGGTTTTCCCATGCGGTCAGCTTTTCATCGAGACTGGGGTCCTGAAAAACGACGCCGATCGATTTCCGCACTTGATGGGGCGAGTCCATCACATTCTGGCTGTCAAGAATCACCGTTCCCGACGTCGGTTTAAGAACCGTGCAGAGGATATTGATCGTGGACGATTTTCCCGCGCCGTTCGGACCGAGAAAACCAAACACCTCTCCCTGCCGGACGGTAAAAGAGATGTCCTTGATCGCCGGGATGATCCTGTTGCCGAGCCGGTATTCCTTCCTGAGATGGGAGACCTGGATAATGTCCATAGGGAGGTCAGGGAGACAAGCCCGTCGGTTTTCCCCCGGATGGAAGCGGTTTGATGAGATCTGTCCCCTCGGGGACGATGAAAGTGAAAAGGGAATCCTTCAGGCCTGAATTGACATGGACATTGGTAAAGCGGAAGGTCGAGACATTGCCATTGGCCTGAATCAATCGCAGGGCTGAAATCAGAAATGTAACGCCGTCCACCTCCGCTTCGATCCGTTCGAGTTCTTCTTCCTTTCTCCGCGGGGTCATCACAAGGCGGTAAGAAGGGCCGCCCCTTGCCGGGTCCATCCTGATTTCAAACTCCCGGTCGAAAATCGCTTCTCCCGACAAGAGCCGAAGGGGGAGCTTTGATTCTTCCCCTGCGGAAAAGACCCCCTGAATGGCCTGTTTCTCCTCAGGAAAATAGGTGATCATTTCAGCGCCATTGATATAAATTTCCTGAGGCTTTGGTTTCAGGTAGGCAAGTTTCATTTTAGATCTTTTTTTAAGCCAGAGTTCCCCCTCTGATCGAATGGCGGTTTTGAACCCGGCCAGGGAAGTCTCCTGGGAAAAGGAGGTCTTGAGGTCGGTCAGCGCCCTGTACACCGTCTGCATCTTCGCCGTCAGCTCCTCGAGGCTTAGGGGCGAAGCGTCCGCGGAATATGAAAAAAGAAGAATCGCGATGAACGTGCCGTTCAGGAGGATGAAGCGTTTCATCTAGTCTTCCATCTCTCTTCTCACAAGGACTTCGCGCTGTTTTCCGCTTCCGGGAGGGCTGACGATGCCGTCTTCCGCCATCATTTCGATCATCCGCGCCGCGCGCGGGTATCCAACCTTGAGCCTTCTCTGAATCAGGGAGGCGGAAGCCTGCCCGGAGGTAATGACAATTTCCGTGGCCTGTTCGTAGAGCGAATCCCGTTCGTCTCCGCCGCCGGGTCCGAATCCCGGTTCAGGCAGGGAGGGGAGGCGGAACGCGTCGTAATCCGGCTTCCCCTGTTGTTTCAGAAAAGAGGCGACTTTCTGGATCTCCTCCTCCGTGACGAAGGGGCCATGAATTCTGCTCATTCTGCCGGTTCCGGGAACGAGAAAGAGCATGTCCCCTTTTCCCAGGAGCTGTTCCGCGCCGTTGGCGTCTAGAATGGTTCTGGAGTCTGTTTTGGACGAGACCTGGAAAGATATTCTCGCCGGAAAATTGGCTTTAATCACGCCTGTCAGAACATCGACAGAGGGCCGCTGGGTTGCCAGAAGAAGATGAATTCCGGCGGCCCGGCCCATTTGGGCCAGCCTGCAGATCGCATCTTCCACCTCCCGCTGGGAGGTCATGATCAGGTCGGCCAGTTCATCGATGATGATCACCAGATAGGGCATGTGTTCGGCTTTGGCTTCTTCCTTTTCAGTCCTTTTCCGGGGCGCAAGTTTTCGGTAACCTTCGATATTCCGAACTCCCGCTTCCGCCAGGACTTTGTAGCGCCGCTGCATCTCCATGGCGGCTTCCTGGAGCCCTTTGGCCGCCTCCTTCGGCTGGGTGATCACCGGCCGGATCAGGTGGGGAATATCGTTGTAGACCGTCAGCTCCAGCATTTTAGGGTCGATCATCATCATTTTCAGGTCGTCGGGCCGGGTGGTGAAGAGAAGGCTTAAAATCATTGCGTTGAGCGACACGCTTTTTCCGGAACCTGTGGCCCCGGCGACCAGAAGATGGGGCATATCGATAAAGTCGGCCGTAACAGGGTGCCCGGAGATGTCCTTGCCGAGAAAGAGGGGAAGTTTCTGCGTCAGGGGGCCCGATCCGATTAAATGGCGTAGCGAGACCGTCTCGCGAATCCGGTTTGGAATTTCAATCCCCACCGTCGCCTTGCCCGGGATCGGCCCTACGATCCTGACCCGGATGGCCTTCATGGCAAGCGCCAGGTCTTCCGCCAGATTGGTGATCTTGTTGACCTTGATTCCGGGGGCCGGTTCAAATTCATAAAGCGTGATCACGGGGCCCGGATGAACTTCGGAGACATTCCCTTCAATTCCAAAATCAAGAAGTTTCCTTCTCAGGAGTTCCGAATTCGCCTGAAGTTCCTCAGGACTCATCTTTTCCATCGAGGCA
This sequence comes from Nitrospiria bacterium, assembly GCA_035602375.1. GTDB lineage: Bacteria > Nitrospirota > Nitrospiria > JACQBW01 > JACQBW01 > DATNMI01. Next base: position 8,564 of record DATNMI010000214.1, read on the forward strand.
GGGGGATTGTCAAGAAGGGTCAGCGGCGGGAGCTGATAATTTCCCGGCGTCGGAGGAAAAGGGAGCCCTTCCTGCCTGGGCGGGCGTTGTTTTTCCTTGATTTCCGCTTCCATCGCGGACTGAGGTTCAACAATTTTTGGTTTCGGTCTCGGGAGAAGATCCTTTCCCGCCTTTTTCGCATTTTCTTTTAAGGAGCGGGTCTTTTTCACCGAAGCAATTGCCAGCGCTTTAATCCCGGAAAAGAAGGCAGAGAGACGACCTGAAAGGCCGCCGGCGGCCGCCCCGGGGGAGAAATGGGTTAGAATCATGACCGAGAGAAGAAGACCGGAAAAGGCGACCAGGTAGCTTCCCACCTTGCCGAAATAATGGAGAAAAAGCGCGGTTTCCATCTTTCCCAGAAACCCGCCGGTTTCATGAATCAGGATCGGTTTGCCGGTCCAGGAA
>DATNMI010000230.1:0-2536 GCA_035602375.1 Nitrospiria bacterium
TGGTGTACCGCGGATATCGGATGGGTCACCGGCCACAGCTATGTCGTCTATGGTCCGCTCTCAAACGGGGTGACCACGCTCATGTACGAAGGGGCCCCCACCTATCCCCAGCCGGACCGGCTATGGGAAATCGTTGACAAATACCGGGTGAATGTCTTCTACACCGCGCCGACCGCGATACGGGCTTTAATCAAGAACGGCGACGAATGGCCGCTCAAACATGATTTGAGCAGTCTTCGTCTCCTGGGTACTGTCGGCGAACCGATCAATCCGGAGGCCTGGATGTGGTATCACAGGGTCATTGGAAAAAAGAGATGCCCGATCGTCGACACCTGGTGGCAGACGGAAACCGGCGCCATCATGATAACCCCTCTGCCGGGGGCTATACCCACCAAACCGGGATCGGCGACGCTCCCCTTTCCCGGCATCTTTGCCGATGTAGTCACAAAAGAAGGAAAATCCGCGGGTCCCAATCAGGGCGGGTATCTGGTGCTCCGGAAACCGTGGCCGAGCATGATGAGGGCGATTTATAAAGACCCTGAGCGCTTTAAAAAACAGTACTGGTCGCAACATCCGGGGATGTATTTCACGGGAGACGGCGCGCGCCGGGACAAGGACGGCTATTTCTGGGTCATGGGTCGGGTGGATGATGTGATCAATGTCGCTGGCCACCGCCTCGGAACCATGGAAATAGAAAGCGCTCTGGTCAGCCACTTGAACGTGGCTGAGGCGGCAGTGGTCGGGAGGCCTGACGACCTCAAAGGAACCGCGATCGTCGCTTTTGTAACGCTGGAAGGAAAAATGAAAGGGACCGATGAATTAAAAGACGCGCTGAAAAAGCATGTCGTCAAGGAGATCGGGGCCCTCGCCCGGCCCGATGAAATCCGATTTACGGAAAACCTGCCGAAAACCAGAAGCGGGAAAATCATGCGCCGGCTTCTGCGCGATATTGCCTCCCACCATCAGACGTTCGGGGATACCTCTACCCTGGAAGACATCTCGGTTCTGGCAAAATTGAGAGAAGACGACGAAGCATGATCGAACAGAAGGGTTTGACTCCTGATCCCGGAAAAACCGGGACGGTGGAAAGAAAAGCGATCCTGGTCTGCGGCAATGTTCAGGGAGTCGGATACCGTAAATTTGCCGCCCTCCAGGCTGTCAATCTCAATCTCGGAGGGTTTTGCCGGAACCTCATTTCGGGAGAAGTGGAGATCGAGATTGAAGGTCCTGCAGGCAGGATTGCAGAACTGATTGAGCGCCTTCGCCAGGGTCCGCCTCGCGGATCTGTAGACCGCCTGACTGTTTTACCGATTCCCCCTAAGAACGAAACTGAATTTCGCGTCTTCCTGGAGCAGGAACCGACTTGACCTTCTGCCAAGTCTCTGCCAAAATTAAAATGAAACGTTGAAGAGCGTTTTTTATTCAATCGCCGGAACAGCTTTGGAGGAGACTTTTATTGATGAAACTGGAAGGCAAGATCGCGCTTGTGACAGGCGGGGGACGGGGCATCGGGAAAGCCATCGCCAAGGCGCTCGCGCGGGAGGGATCCCGGGTGGTCATCTGTTCCCGGTCCGGAACAGAACTCAAGGAAACGGAAAAGGAAATCAAGGCCGAAGGGAAAGAGTGTCTGATCCAGGTCGCCGATATGACCTCGATTCGTGAAGTTCAACGGTTATTTAAAACAATTAAATCATACTTCGGCCCCGTTGACATTCTTGTGAACAATGCTTCCATTCTCGGTCCCGTTTCCGAGATCAGCGCTTACCCCTATCAGGAGTGGATGAAGGTCATTGATGTCAACCTGACGGGCGTCTTTATCGTGACACAGGCGGCGCTCAAACAGATGTCGTTAAAAAAGGAAGCCTGCATCGTCAATATCTCATCAGGGGTGGGAAGAACCGGGAAACCGACATGGGGCGCTTATGCGGTTTCAAAATTCGGAGTGGAAGGACTAACCCAGGTCCTGGCTCCGGAGGTGGCTTCTCAAAATATCTGCGTCCTCTCGCTAAACCCGGGCCCCACCCGGACGAAGATGCGGGCGCTTGCCTGCCCGGATGAGGATCCCCAGACGCTTCCGCCGCCCGAAAAAATCGCGGAGACATGTCTCTACCTGATCAGGAACACCACGATTGAAGATTCCGGTAAAGCCTTTGACTCCAGAGATCTCTTCAGTAAACTGACGGACTGACCGATGAAAGCCGTAGTCCTGTTTCAGCCCGGAAACTCCGGAGCGTTGAAATACACAGACTTTCCGGATCCCTCCGGACTTGCGCCGGGAGAGGTCATCGTCAGGGTCAAAGCCTGCGGCGTCAACCATCTTGACATCTGGATTCGAAACGGAACAACGGCCTACGGAACCGTCTACCCCCATATCCCGGGTTCGGATATTTCAGGTGTGGTAGAATCTTGCGCCCCGGACGCCGGTCTTTTTCCTCCTGGAACTCCGGTTATTATTTCTCCTCAATTGGGCTGTTTTCAGTGCCAAGCCTGTCTCTCGGGATTCGACAACCGGTGCCGCCAGTTCAAAATTATCGGC
>DATNMI010000556.1:0-5651 GCA_035602375.1 Nitrospiria bacterium
CCCAAAGGAAACGACAAAACGATCTCCGTCAAGAAATTGGAGATGGAGCGGGCATTAAGGCGGGTTTCCGTATTCAGCAGGGAAAAAACAAACGCGGTCCATTTTAATTTTTCAGCGGGTCAACTCTCCTTCTATGCCCAGTCCCCGGAGTTTGGCGAAGCCGAGGACCAGATCGCGGCGGTTTATGAAGGGGAAAAGATCTCAACAGGATTCAATTCACGATATGTTCTGGAAGCTTTGTCGGTCATTGAAAACGACGAAATTCAGATTGAAATGAAAGACCCGTTAAGTCCGGTCATGCTTAAAGATCCGGGGGACAAGAAATATCTTTGCGTTGTCATGCCGATGCGGATCTAGGTTCGGCAATTGTATGGAGCCGGCGCAGGATGGCCGGCGATAAACGTCAGGCAAAAATGGAAGGAATCAAACAGACCCCCTATGGCGGATAACGAACAATACGGCGCGGAAAACATAAAGATTCTCGAGGGTCTTCAGGCCGTTCGTAAAAGACCGGCCATGTATATCGGGTCAACGGCGCCCGAAGGGCTGCACCACCTTGTTTATGAAATCGTCGACAACAGCGTCGACGAAGCGATGGCCGGATTTTGCGACAAAATCGACGTTGTGATCCATGTCGACAACTCGATTACGGTAATCGATAATGGCCGGGGAATCCCTACCGACATTCATCCTGACAGGAAAGTGTCCGGGGCCGAAGTCGCCTTGACCGTCCTCCATGCGGGCGGAAAATTCGATAACAAAACCTATAAAGTTTCCGGCGGTCTCCACGGCGTAGGCGTTTCCGTAGTTAATGCCCTCTCCGAATGGCTGGAGCTTGAGATCAAGCAGAACGGAGGGGTTTATACCCAGCGTTACGAACGCGGAAAACCAACCGCCCCGCTTGACCTGACCGGAAAAACAAAAAAACGGGGGACCAAGGTTACCTTTAAGCCGGATCATGAAATATTTGAACAGCTTGTTTTTGTGGCCGAAACGCTTGCCACCCGGCTTCGCGAGCTGGCATTTTTAAACAGGGGGCTCTTGATTACGCTCTCCGATGAGCGTTCGGGAAAATCGGTGGAATTCAACTATAAAGGAGGAATCCGGGAGTTCGTTGAGCATTTAAACGAAAATAAGGAGCCTCTTCACAAGCCGATCGCGGTCACCCGGGAAAAAGAGGGCCTCATGCTCGAAGTGGCCCTTCAATATAACGACAGCTATTCCGAAACGCTTTTTTCATTTGCCAATAATATCAATACCCGCGAGGGAGGAACCCACCTCGTTGGTTTTAAAGCCGCCCTGACCCGGACGATTAACCAGTATGGGTCGGCCAATAATATTCTAAAAGGGGAAGCGCTTAGCGGCGACGACGTCCGGGAAGGCTTGACCGCGGTCATTTCCGTCAAAATTCCCAATCCGCAATTTGAAGGCCAGACAAAAACCAAGCTTGGAAACAGCGAGGTCAAGGGATTGGTAGAGGCGGCGGTCAATGAAGCGCTGGGGACATTTTTCGAAGAAAACCCGTCAATTGCCAGAAAAATTGTTGAAAAAGGATTAAACGCCGCGAGGGCCAGAGAGGCGGCCCGTAAGGCCAAGGACCTGATTCGAAGGAAAAGCGCCCTTGAAATCGGATCGCTTCCAGGCAAATTGGCCGACTGCTCTGAAAAAGACCCGGCGCTGAGCGAACTCTTTATTGTCGAGGGAGATTCCGCAGGAGGCTCGGCCAAACAGGGCCGGGACCGGAGATTCCAGGCCATTCTGCCGCTCAAGGGAAAAATACTCAATGTGGAAAAAGCCCGGTTCGACAAAATGCTGGCCAGCGAAGAGATTCGAACCCTGATTACCGCTCTCGGTACCGGAATCGGCCTGGATGATTTCGACTCCGCAAAAGCAAGGTACCATAAAATCATTATCATGACCGACGCCGATGTCGACGGTGCCCATATCCGAACGCTACTCCTGACATTTATCTACCGGCAAATGAAAGAACTTGTCGAAAGGGGATACATTTATATCGCCCAACCGCCTCTTTTTAAAATCAAGAAGGGAAAGACGGAAACCTATATTAAAGACGAAGAAGCCCTGAAAGAAAAGCTGATCGATTCGTCGGTCGCGCGGGTTACCGTATACGGCGGGGGAGGGGAGCGACTTACCGGAGAGGCGCTAAAAGGGGTTTTAAAGAAACTCGTTCATTATAATGATTTAGTGGGACGTTTTTCCCAGAAACAGATCCCTGCAGAACTGATTCACGCGTTAGCCCTTGAGCCCGAGCTCGCCAAAGGGGTTTTGAAAAACCAGAAAAAGACGGAGAAAATTTCCTCAACCGTGAAAAAATATTTTGCCGACAACTACCCCAAAATGACCCTGACGATAGAAATCGAAGCGGACGAGGAGCACAAGGGATATAAAGTGATCGGCAAGTTAAAGACCGATAAAGGAACTCAGAAGCTGGTGGTTGACGAAGATTGGGTCAATACAGCCGAATTCAAGGAATTAATCCAGGCCTCTCCTGCAGTGATCGGCCTTGGCGCGCCGCCCTATTTCCTCGAGGCGGCAGAAGAGATCCCCGCGGAAGAGGCGGAAAAGAAACCGAAAAGCGCCAAAAAAACGCCGGTGGAGAAAAAATCGTTCCTCTCGGTGACTGATCTGGTAGCCGCTGTCATGGAAACCGGAAAGAAAGGTTTCACGATTCAGCGCTACAAAGGTTTGGGAGAAATGAACCCAGGGCAGCTCTGGGAAACCACGATGAATCCCGAGACAAGAATTTTACAGAAGGTCTCCCTGACCGACACCGTCGGAACAGATGAGATTTTTACCATTTTGATGGGAGATCAAGTCGACCCCCGGAGAAACTTTATTTCCAAGCACGCGCTGGAAGTGAAAAACCTCGACATATAACAGGACAATGAATGCCCGGTCACGAATCGCAAGAAATTGACATCTCACTTGATTCAGAAATGAAAACCTCCTACCTCAATTACGCCATGAGCGTGATTGTGGGCAGGGCCCTTCCGGACGTTCGCGACGGGCTGAAACCGGTCCACCGTCGTATTCTCTACGGAATGAACGAGATGGGTCTGGTTCATAACAGGGGATACCGGAAGTCCGCGAAGATCGTCGGCGATATCATGGGAAATTATCATCCCCATGGCGATTCTGCGATCTATGATTCCATGGTCCGGATGGCCCAGGACTTCAACCTCCGCTACCCGCTGGTGGACGGCCAGGGAAACTTCGGTTCGCTCGAGGGGGACCCTCCGGCCGCGATGCGTTATACCGAGGCCCGGCTGGGCGCGCTGGCCGATGAGCTGCTGGCCGACATCGACAAAGACACCGTTGATTTCAGCCCGAATTATGATGAAACGACCCAGGAGCCGACGGTTCTTCCCTCCAGGGTTCCCAATCTCCTCGTGAACGGCTCGGCGGGTATCGCAGTCGGCATGGCCACCAATATTCCGCCCCATAATCTGGGAGAGGTGATCGATGGCGCCGTGGCGCTGTTGGAAAATTCTGAAACGACAGTGGAAGAACTTATGGGTTTTATCAAGGGGCCCGATTTCCCGACGGCAGGATTTATCCATGGGTTTGAAGGGATCAAAAACGCCTTCCGGACCGGCCGGGGGATCATCCAGATGCGCGGAAGGGCGAGAATTGAACAGGCGGGAAAATCCGACCGGGAGTCGATTATTATCACGGAGGTTCCCTACCAGGTCAACCCGAAGAAGCTGATTGAAAAAATCGCAGAACTGGTGCGCGACAGAAAACTGGAAGGGATTTCCGACCTTCGCAACGAATCCGACCGGGAGGGGATGCGGATTGTCGTGGAATTGAAGCGGGGAGAAAATGCCCAGGTTCTTCTCAATCAGCTCTACAAGCATACCGATATGCAGTCGACCTTCGGCGTGATCATGCTGGCGCTGGTCAATAACAGGCCGGAAGTCCTGAATTTGAAACAGATGCTGGAGGAGTTCTTAAAACACCGTTTCGACGTGGTCGTCAGACGAACCCGGTTTGAACTGAGAAAAGCCGAAGAGCGGGCCCATATCCTTGAAGGGTTAAAGGTCGCCCTCGATCATCTTGACGAGGTCATTGAGTTGATCCGCCGGTCTGCCACTCCTGAAGACGCGCGAATAGGCCTGGTACAGACCTTTGCCCTCTCCACGATCCAGGCCCAGGCGATTTTGGATATGCGTCTCCAGAGATTGACGGGAATGGAGCGGGAAAAGCTGATTGAGGAGTACGAGGCGCTCCTCAAGCAGATCGAATTTCTGAAGTCGATTCTCGCAAGCGAAGCGCTTGTCCGGAAAATCATCAAGGAGGAGCTCCAGGCCGTCCGAGAGAAATATGCCGATGTCAGAAGAACCGAGATCATCGCTGAAACGGCCGACATCAATCTTGAAGATACGATTGCCCATGAAGAGATGGTGATTACCATCACCCATGACGGGTATATCAAAAGAAATCCGGTCTCGATCTACCGGACCCAGCGCAGGGGAGGGAAAGGCAAAATCGGCATGGGCACAAAGGAAGAAGACTTTGTCAGCCAGCTCTTTGTCGCTTCCACCCACGACTATATTCTCTTCTTTACCAATACAGGGCGCCTTTACTGGCAAAAAGTCTATCAGATTCCGGAATCGGGCAGGGTCACCAAAGGCAAAGCCCTGGTGAACCTCCTTTCGCTCGCGCCGGACGAAGTTTCAGCCGCCATTCTCCCGGTGAAAGAATTCCGGAACGACCGCTTCGTGGTTTTCGCGACAAAGAAGGGAATCATTAAAAAGACCTCTCTTGACGCCTACAGCAATGTTCGCGCCGGCGGAATTATTGCCCTCACCCTTGAACCCGGCGACAGCCTCATTGCCGCAAAACTGACCAATGGAAAAGACGATGTCTTTCTGGGGAGCAGGTCTGGGATCGGCATCCGCTTTAACGAAAAAGCAGTTCGCCCTACCGGACGGACCGCGATCGGGGTCAAGGGAATGTCTCTGGATGTAGAAGATGAGCTGGTTGGAATGGAGATTGTCGACCTGAAAAAAGGGGCCTTTATCCTCGCTGTGACCGAAAAAGGATTTGGAAAAAAGACCGCTCTCGAGGAATACCGGGTGCAGGGGAGGGCCGGCAAGGGGATCATCACGGTTAAAACGAGCGCCAGGAACGGCTCCGTGGCGGGAATCCTCCAGGTATCGGATGAAGACGATATTATCCTGATTACCGCGGAAGGAAAAATTCTCCGATTCAAAATCAATACGCTGAGAGAAATCGGCCGGAACACGCAAGGGGTCAAGCTGATCGACGTGGAGGAGCCGGACAGGGTCGTGGCAGTGGCCCTGCTGGTTGAAAATGAGAAAGACGTAGCGGGCCCCGAGGCCGGATCCTGATGAAGAAAGAGGGCGCGAAGGCTCGCTCTCTCAAACGGTTTTTTATTTTCCTTTCCGCTCTTTTTATATTATCCGGTTGTTCTCGCAACATCGCCGAGCCGATCCGGGAAGCCCAAAGCCGATTCATGTCGGGCAATTATGAAGGTGCGAAAGAGGCCTATGCCCGGTTCGCCGAGGACCATCCAAAATCCCGCCAGGCGCCGGAAGCCTTTTTTTGGGCCGGGCAGATCTCCTATCTTTACCTGAAAGAACCGAGAAAAGCCCTCGATTATTTTC
>DATNMI010000270.1:0-5550 GCA_035602375.1 Nitrospiria bacterium
TAAGGGCCATGAGGATTTGACGTCGTCCCCACCTTCCTCCTTCTTATCGAAGGCAGTTTCCAAAGAGTGCATCCCTTGCGGGATTAGCAACATTGGATAGGGGTTGCGCTCGTTGCGGGACTTAACCCAACATCTCACGACACGAGCTGACGACAACCATGCAGCACCTGTGCTGGCTCCTCTCTTGCGAGAGGTCGTCCCCGTTTCTGGGTTCTACCACCAGCATGTCAAGGCCAGGTAAGGTTCTTCGCGTTGCATCGAATTAAGCCACATGCTCCACCGCTTGTGCAGGCCCCCGTCAATTTCTTTGAGTTTTAACCTTGCGGCCGTATTTCCCAGGCGGCGCATTTAACGCGTTAGCTTCGGCACGCAGGGGGTCGACTCCCCGCACACCAAGTGAACACCGTTTAGGGCCAGGACTACCGGGGTATCTAATCCCGTTTGCTCCCCTGGCTTTCGTGCCTGAGCGTCAGGAACTGTCCAGAGACCCGCCTTCGCCACCGGTGTTCTGGTCGATCTCTACGCATTTCACCGCTACACCGACCATTCCAGTCTCCTCTCCAGTCCTCTAGCATGCCAGTTTCGAATGACCTATCACAGTTAGGCTGTGAGATTTCACATCCGACTTAACGAACCGCCTGCGCACCCTTTACGCCCAATGAATCCGAACAACGCTTGCAGTCTCTGTATTACCGCGGCTGCTGGCACAGAGTTAGCCACTGCTTCCTCTTCCGGTACTATCAATAATCCACGTGTTAGGTAGATCACATTGTTCCCAGATGACAGAGGTTTACAATCCGAAGACCTTCATCCCTCACGCGGCGTCGCTGCGTCAGGCTTTCGCCCATTGCGCAATATTCCTCACTGCTGCCTCCCGTAGGAGTCTGGCCCGTGTCTCAGTGCCAGTGTGGCTGGTCGTCCTCTCAGACCAGCTACCCATCATCGCCTTGGTAGGCTATTACCCTGCCAACTAGCTAATGGGATGTAGGCTCATCTCCAAGCGACAGCTTATAAATAGAGGCCATCTTTCATCCGATCTCATTCGATCACGGATGGTATTCGGTATTAGCCCTCCTTTCGAAGGGTTATTCCCAACTTGGAGGCAGATTACCTACACATTACTCACCCGTCCGCCACTTTACAATCCCTTGCGGGACTTCTCGTTAGACTTGCATGTGTTAGGCGCGCCGCCAGCGTTCGTTCTGAGCCAGGATCAAACTCTCCAAAAAAGAGTTTCAATCCTTTGCTACATCAGCAAAGTTTAGTTACAAAGAAAAAACAAAGAACCCGCTATCAAACTGCACGCTATTTAGTTTTCAAAGACCAAAAGTCCTTCGCCTTGCGAATCCATTGTTGAAACGGCGAAGTTTTAATTTATAACAGAACGCTCTGAACGAGTCAACTAGTTTTTTTCCTGCCCCGAAAATTTCTTCGTTCAACGTTCCATTGAAGGAACGGGGTAAAATATCACACTACGACGGAAGGGTCAAGCTTATTTTTTAAACTATTTAAATGCGGGATTTGAGACGTTATTTCTCGTTGAGAACCTGCTTTACAATCCTGTCCAGGTCAGCCAGCTTGTAAGGTTTTGCCAGACTCCCCTTGAATCCGTATTTTTTAAAGTCGGCCATCTCGGGGTCGTTGGAATACCCGCTTGTAATGATTGCCTTTATTCCCGGATCCATTTTCTGAAAACAAAACAGAAGATCCTTTCCTCCCAATCCGCCCGGAAGCGTCAGATCAATGATCGCAAGATCAAATGGATTTGCCTGGTCCAGACCTTCTTTAAACCGCTTCATTCCATTCTCCCCCTCATCGGCTATTACTACTTCATAACCTAGCCGGGAGAGAATGTCCCTCATGATTTTCCTGAGCTGCTCCTCATCTTCCACCACAAGAATACGGGATGCAACCTTTAACGGCGCGGGGGGAATCATTTCCCGGTCAATCGGCTTCTCCATCAGAGCCGGAAGATAAATGGAATACTCCGTTCCACCTCCAATTTGAGACTTGACCGTGATGGTTCCCTCATGTTTCCTCACAATAGAATAGGCAGTTACGAGACCAAGACCCGTTCCGCCTGATTTTGATGTAGAATATGGGTCAAATATAAGCTCCGGGGCTTCCTTTAAGCTGCCCTCACCAGAGTCCTTAATGGATATTTTGATAAAGGGAGTCTCCACCAAGCCAATGGGGCGAAACCCCTCCTGACCCACATTCTGAAGTCTAATCCCAACAATTCCTCCGTCTATCATCGTCTTTTGGACCTTCTTAATCAGGGTATACATAACCTGATTAATCTGTCCATCATCGACATTGGCGATCCAGATTCCATCTCCTAGGCTCATTGAATGCCGGACCTTACTCCCTTTTAACGCTTGGGAAGCCGCCTCATTCACGATATTACCAATTAATACCGGTCTCCTTGAGGGGAGTGTTCCTGCCTTTGAAAATGTCAATACCTGCTGTGCCAGCTGGGATGCCCGGAGGGCGCTCTTTTCAATCTCATCCAGAAACGCTCCTATATTCTGTCCTGGGAACGGTGCCATCTTGGCCAAACCAACATTTCCCTGAATCGCGGTCACAATATTATTAAGATCATGCGCTATCCCACCTACGAACCCACTCAACGAATCTAGTTTTTCATTGAGTCTTTCAGTCTCAGAATTGAGATCTCCAATCGTATTACCGGAATCGTGGATTTTTAATCTTTCGGCTCCTATCAATAAATCAGGGTTATCATTATTATTCTCAGGCATTTTAATGTTCCCTCCTTATCATTAGGCCTATCATTTATTTTTTATAAGCATCCTGATTGTAAATTATTAATGAAATGTTATCAAATTAACAATCTATTTTACATTCAACATAATTCATTATCTATTGTCAATTAAATTGAGGAGTTTTCTTCAGAGGTCTGAACAGGGTCTTACGAGGGGAACATGACCTTTTTAAACTGGAACAGGTCTTTGGCCATGCGGAAAAGGGAGACTCGCCGTCTGAGCTTTTTCCAGACTGCTTTCTGGATATCTCCTTTTGAAGCCATTGAGATTGTAAAGAAATCTTTCATCAGTTCAAGGGCCAATTCCGGGTAGTCTCTGAAAAAACCCGGATTGGCATGTGCCCAATCTCCGATACCGGCGTATCGTTTCAGGTCTTTCATCACAAAACTGTCATTCAAACGGTCAAGATACCGTTTGAGAAAGGCCTCAGAAAAATTACCGGCCCGTTTTGCCTCCACGGCTGTCTCTCCGGCAAGTTTTCCTGACGCCATTGCAAGGTTCGTCCCTTCGTGGTAGAGGGAACTGTTCACGAGGTGAGCGGCATCGCCCACAACCATCAGACCTTCCGCGGCCATTTTGGGAATCTGCCGATACCCGCCTTCAGGGATCAGATGGGCGGAAAACTCCTGGGGTTCCGCACCCTTAATCAGAGGGCGTATGGCAGGGTGGTTCTTGAATTGGTCCAGGAGGGTGTTGGCACTGATTTTGTGATCGATCAGCGATTCGATCGTACAACCGAGGCCGACCGATATCGTTTCCCTATTCGTATAAATAAAGGCCGATCCAACGAGTCCGTTGACGGCCCCTCCAAAATATTCATAGGCTGCCCCTTCATTTTCTTCGAGCTGGAACCTGTCATTGATCACCCCTTGCGGAAGCGCCAGGAGCTCTTTCACCGCCACCGCCATGGACCGCGGAGAAAACTTCTCCCTCAATTGAGATTTCCTCAGAAGAAACGCGTTGGCTCCTTCGGCGCAGATCACTAGATCGGCCCTGAGGTCCCCCCCTTCGCGGCCGGTTTTTACCCCGGCGACCTTTCCATTTTCAAACCAGAGTTCTTCCACCATCGTCTGCGGGATTACCATGGCGCCGGCCTCTTCAGCCTTTCCGGCAAACCACCGGTCAAATTTGGCCCGCAATACCGTAAAACTGTTATTGAAGGGGGTCTTTCCAAAACGGACATCTCTGAAGCCTACTGCCAGCTCCCCTTTTTCGGATAGAATGGAAAAACGTCTCGACCCGATCGGCCGCTCCAGCGGCGCGTTTTCCAAGAAACCGGGGATTAACTCGGACAGGACGGTGGTATAAAGGACCCCCCCGAAAATATTCTTGGCCCCGGGGAATTCTCCCCGCTCAAGCAAGACCGTTGAAAGTCCCGCACGCGCGCAGACCAGAGCCGCCGCGGAACCTGCCGGTCCCGCGCCGACGACAATCACGTCAAATTTATCCATTTTATATGGGGACCCATCCGGATAAAACACAAGGTCCTCCGATGCCCCCGTCCCCCTCGCTCAGACAGGCAAAGCCTGATCTTCGCTTAGTTTTTTTATTATTACCCTCTAAAAATCAGCCGTCACCTTTGATCTTTTTAATTTCTTGCGTCAAGAGAGGCACGATTTCGAAGAGGTCTCCGACAATTCCATAATCGGCGATTTTGAAAATAGGAGCCTGGGAGTCCTTGTTAATGGCTACAATCACCTTGGAAGAAGACATCCCCGCCTGATGCTGAATGGCTCCCGAGATGCCGCAGGCAATATAAAGCGATGGGGAGACGGTTTTTCCGGTCAGACCGACCTGAAACGCGTGCGGCTTCCAGCCAGAATCGACCGCCGCGCGCGAGGCCCCGACTGCGGCCCCCAGCGATTCGGCCAACTCTTCAATAATTTTAAAATTCTCCGGGGCTTTCATTCCCCTTCCGCCAGAGACGATGATTTGCGCTTCCGTCAACTCCACCTTCGCGCCGCCTGCGGCGGCAGTCTCCTTGAGTTTCACCCTCAAATCAGACGGTTCCAGGCTGACAACCAACGGTTCTATACGGGGAGACACGCCGGAATTCCCCTTCTTCGGCGGGAAAATATTCGGACGGATGCTCACGACCCGGAGAGATCCCGCGGCAAGGGTCAATTCCGCATGAAGCTTTCCCGCAAAAATCGGTCTCTTGGCCTTCAAATTTCCCGAGCCTTCCGCTTCCAGGGAAATACAGTCCCCGGCAAAAGAAGCGCCCATCCTGGCGGCAATCCGCGGGGAGAGGTCTTTTCCCATGGCCGAAGCGGGGAAAAGGATAACCGACGGCTTGGCTTTTTCAATCGCGCTCTGAATCGCCCTCGTATAGGCTTCAGAGGAGAAATTTCCCAGTTCCGGCGTATCGGCCAGAAGGAGGCGTCCGTCAAATAACATGCTTTTTGCCGCCTCCGCGCATTGATGCCCTGCCATCAAAACGATAATTTCCTCGTTCATTGTTCCCGACAGTCCGGAGGCGGCCGCGAGAAGCTCATAAACAGAATTTTTAACCTTTTGATTGCGTTGCTCCGCAAAAACCAGAATTCCAGGCATCTTCAAAAACCTTTCTGAAAAATTATATGACCTTGGCTTCTTCCCTGAGCAGTTTCACCAGCTTTTGAACCGCCTCGGCAGGGGGACCATCCAGAATCTTGCCCCCGGAACGGGCAGGGGGAGGGACCATCTTCATGACCCGGGCCCGGATACCCGCCTCTCCGATCGTGGAAGGATCTACTTTCAACTGGCTGTTTCCAATCTCGGCAAGCGG
>DATNMI010000272.1:0-1881 GCA_035602375.1 Nitrospiria bacterium
TACCGCTGCTCTTCATTCCTTTTCTCTCTCGATGATTCTGCATGGATGAGTTTCTATCTTAATTCATATAAAATGTCAGGCAGCTTTCCTCGCAGCGCCGCTAAAAGCTCCAATTCCAAGAAGAAATCCGAAATCGTACCACCGGCCATTATTATTTGTTTCGTACACCTTAACTTTTAAAGTAAATAATCCAATGATGAACACAATTGGAGCGATGATTCCATGCCACAAACCCACCCAAAATCCAGCTGGTTTTTCCCCTTCAAGTTTAAACTTTGAATTTGGGCCGGCCACCCATAGGATATTATAAGATGACTTTTTCTCTTTCACGGAAAAATCTTAACTTAACTCATCTTTAAATTCAATAAACATGTAATTCCGGGGACATCATGCCGATTCAATGACAAATGGAATAGGTCTGTTAAAGGAATAGTAGTGAAAAGAATGGTGCGCCTGGCCCAAATCGAACGGGTGGTCCAGAGCTTAGTGGTTGCCTACTTGATATGGCGCAAGACGAACTCAAGGTTACCTGTAACGGGAGATTCTGTATGGCCAAGTCCAAGGGCTGCCGCCAGCATGCCTGCTGCCAACCGGGCATGGCTGTGCGTTTCGTCTATCGATTTTGCGGCAACTGACATTTTGGCCTGTTCAACAGCCTGTTGGATAAAAAATAAAGTTCCATCCAGGGCTTGATCGATTTCATGCGGTGAATTGGCACTCTTTAAATCTTTCTGAATCTGGTTTAAAAGAGGCAACAGACCTTTTTCCTCTTCTTTCAGCGCCGAATCATTTTTCTGAAAATCAGGCCCCTCATTTCCTTCCAGCATGTCGGTAACAGCCTGCATATGACGTTTGGTCCAGCCGGATCCGGGTTGGTGGGGCCCTAAAGACACTTCAGCCTCTTTTATCGCTCTTTGCAGTTGAACATCGGCTTTTTTTAATTGATCCTGGCTTGTGGCATAAGCGCTTTCCGTAAATCCGGACAACAAGGTCATCATTAAAAACAAGATCATTTGGTTATAAATCATCATTCCTCCTGGCTAGGCCTTTCGCGTGTTGATTCCGAGGATGGACCAAATGGGACAAAAATTGATCGCCCCCGTGATGATGGCAATCGCGCCAAATCCAATACAGGTCGCCATGCCCCAGGTGGGAAGCCCGCCAAAAATTCCCGTTAAAACCAATACTGTTCCGACGGCCAATCGAACCCATTTTTCAGTATTTCCAATATTACTTTTCATGATCGTCTCCCCTCTCTCTTTATGAATCGCCGATTTTTGAAAAAGTTGAATCAGGCTCTCAAATCTTTGCATTAAAGGCCGGACAATTCTCTCTTATTAAAATGTTACCTTACTTTAAGTCTTTAAAACAACTTATAGATACTCGTTTTCATGGGCATCATGGAATTGTAAAACTAAATAAGCCGGTTCAGCATTCTATTTTGTAAAGATGTCAATGACTGACCCGGGTCCTATTGACCTGGCGGGGGGAGCGGCTTTTGGTTAAAGTCAAAACAGTCTGACATTCCAAGTGAGTTTTTATCCCTCTCGTTGAGCGGCTGCAGTTTGAAATTGTCTTCGCAGAACTTCACCAGACTGACGTGGGAATTCAACTGATGGGAAATATGTCCCGCTTTTGCGTAAGGACCCAGCACCAGGCAGGGCACTCTTGAGCCGTATCGAAAAGGCTGTCCGTTGAATTCAGGATATGCGTCTTCTTTCCGCTGGGCCCGGGAGCTGTCCCATTTTTCCGCGACAGGAGCAACGACATGGTCGAACCATCCTCCCCAGTCGTCCCAGGTAATGAAGACAGCCGTGTTTTGCCAGAGACCGCCCTTCACGATCGCGTCAATCTGATCAACGGTCCACTGCATCCCGTCAG
>DATNMI010000298.1:0-1076 GCA_035602375.1 Nitrospiria bacterium
TCTTCGGAGCGCCGGCGGGACAATGACCGCCGTTTCCAACCGTTTCGCTCACGGTTCCAGGACCTAGAAAGAAGCTCTTGTCCATCTGCTGCATCGTACTCATGTCCTGATAAGGACCGCTCGCGCCATGACCCTTATGGCCGCCGCCTGAAATCTCTTCCATCAGCTTCTGCATCGCGGCGTCCACCTGATCGGACTGCCCCGCCTTCCCTTCTGCAGCCTCTTCCCGCAGTAACTGCTGTTTCAATTTATCCTGCCAGGAGGTATCCGTATCAGCGGCGGCAACAACCGTATTATTATGCTGGTGCGCTTCTTCGGCCAGAGAAATAACGGCTGAAGAAGGGAAAATAACACTAAAAGCCAACAACAACTTTAATGCCCAAGGAAAAATATCTTTCCTTCTGAATACGTTCATGGTTCCCCTCCTGGAACAGGTTTATACAGCTTTGATGAAAATTTAATTACATTTTTATAAAAACGGGCGGATTATATTGGAAGACAAGAGGGTTGTCAATGCGGAATTGAGAATATCGTAAAAGTTCATCTTCCGTTCATTTTTCCGTCTAATCCGTTAGACAGTATCCAAATGAAGACCATATTGTCTCATCTTGTTATAAAGCGTCGCACGGCTGATTCCGAGGAGTTTTGCGGCATGGGTCCGGTTGCCTCCGGTCTTTTTCATCGCAATCGCGATTTTTTCACGTTCCACCAAATGAACGGCGGTATGGGTCGTTTCGGAAAGGGGGTCTATTTCTTCGTCGCTCCCGTTTTCCTCATGGAAAATCGCGTCAAACTTGATCTCGTTTCCGGGGCTGATCAGGACGGCCCGTTCGATCATATTCTCGAGCTCGCGGACGTTGCCGTGCCAGGGATAGTCAATTAGCACCTTCATCACCCGGGGAGAGACTGTTTTCAAGGGGATACTGTTTTGCTCACAATACTTCCGGACAAAATGGTCCGCCAGAAGGGGAATATCTTCTTTCCGCTCCTTGAGCGGCGGGACCAGAACAGGGACCACTGCCAGCCGGTAATACAGGTCTTCCCGGAAGGTCTTCATTTTTACCCCTTCCCGGATA
>DATNMI010000087.1:0-2503 GCA_035602375.1 Nitrospiria bacterium
TGGAGAGTGTGGATAAAGGTGGGCTGGATTGACCATTTTATCGAAGCGTTGGGTTATACGATGGAATTTTCTAAAGTTCTCAACGATCGTCTCGATCGTGCTGTGGAGGACAACCTTCAAAGATCGGTGGTAATAGAAAGCGCCAAGACCTTTCTATTAAAAGAGATAGCTTCCCGCCAGATGGTCGTCAAAGATTCCCTCCCATTTCTCAGGAGCAAGGGCTTGAGCTGGCAGGAAGCCAGGGACCTTTTAAAATCCAATGATGGGATCCTTTGGTCAATGAGGAAAATATATAGGCAAGGCAACCCAAAGCTTTTGATCCCCCTGAAAGGTTAACGCCTGTAAATTAAAACGCCGTGCTCCCGTTTCCGGGGTCGGAGACGTCCTCGCCGGACTGAAAAAGAGTAATGCAGCCGGCCCGATGATCGAGGGAGGAGAAGGGCGTGGGACCCCCTGGCGGCCTTCGATCTTAATCCCGCCAAATTCTTACCGATTGCTCTTGGATATAATTGGAAGTTGATATCCTCCACGATCCAAATTTTCTAGAGCCGGAATGACATTCGCTTTTAAGATATTTTCCCAATCTGAGGAGCTCATATCCTTCACGTTGGCATTTGGGAAAGCGAGGGTGACGTGATAGGTGTTTCCCCCTCCACTTCCGAATCCGAACTGAGCCGCCTTTGAGAGCGGAACAATGGCCTCCGGTTCCCCGCCCTCGCCGATCATGGCTAACGAGGCTTTTGTGGCAATCCCGCCGTCTGCATGGCCTGGGAAGAGTCCTTGATATAATTTTCCAAGTGTCTCTGGTGTTGCCGGGACGCCAAGGGATTGTGCAAGTTTCCCGGTTCCTCCACTGCTTCCCCCTCCAAACAATCCGGTATTTCCTTCGATAAGATTAGCCATCATGGGGCTATCTTTGTAGATAAGATAAGCTGCCAAAACTGGAGGAATGATATCTGCGGCCGTCATTCCCCCGCCTGTAGCGCCGGTTGTCGCCCCAGCTCCTCCAGCCGTCCCTGCATAAGCCTCATTGGTCGCGGCGGTTGTAGGCCCTACCCCTGCGGATGCTGTTCCAGCTCCTGCACCAGCCCCACCAACTCCTAAACCAAGTCCAGGTATGCCGACACCCGCCAATCCAGGGCCTATGCCGAAACCCAGCTTTAAAGTCTCCAAGATCGCCGCTTGAGCGATCATCTGGGCGACCATCGAGATAAACGCCTCCAGAACATTCTGAAATAACGCCTTCATGGCATCTTCAAAGTTCGCGCCCTCCACGATCATCTTGCCGACGGCGTCCCCGAAGCCTCTCATCATCAGGTCATAGGTCTGACGCTCGAATTCCCGGATGGCAGTTGTGGTATCCAGGACCAGGCCGAAATATTGCTTCCAGTATTTAAGATCCTCTTTTGTTCGCTCGGCATCGATGACTAAGGTGTCTCGATGGTTCAATTCCTGGAGCACTTTCCGGGCTTTCCAGTAATCCTCATCATGCTGACCCATCACATCCTTCATCTTGATAAAATCTTCGAGCTCTTTTTTATTGATTTCGGTTGAATCCTTGTAGCCTTTTTCCTTGTCTTTCAGCATCTCTTCGGCCATTTTGTCAAAGCCATCGCTTATTTTTCTATAGGTTTCGGATTCAAGATTCCAATCTGCGGCGATCGCTTTGAGGCCCTCTTCATATTCCTTCAACCGCTCTTTTCCTGTTTCATTTAAAGCGTCCTGAACCCCGGAGATATCCACGGTCTTCGTAGCAGTTAAACCTTTGCCGAGCGATGTATCCAGGGTCTCTCCAAAAGGCATTTTGGCGCCGCCGGTTGCAATGCCTAGCCCCCAAGAACCGCCTGTTCCAGCGCCTTGAGAACCGCCAGTTGCAATCCCTAGAGCATACGATCCCTCTTTTGGAATTTGCTTGAGAGCCTTGATGAAATCATTGACGGTCTCCAAAGCTTTTGTCAGCGGAGGGATAAAGGCCATCCCAATCTCTCTTCCAGCCTGTCCCGCCGCGTCTCCGAACTTTGTCATTTCCTCATGGAATTTATGGGCTTTCTCGGTCTCTTCATCGGTCCAGGTTTTACCCATATCCTTTGCCTGTTGAGTAAGGGCACTCAGATTTGAGAGCATCGTCGGGAGAAGCTCGTTACCGCTCCGGCCCATGAGTTCAATGGCGATCTTCGTTCTCTCTGCAGGGTCCGGAATCTCTTTGATTTTCGCGGCCAGCTGTTCGAATATCTTAGCGGGATCTTTTTTGGAAAGATTGTCAGTGGAAATGCCGAGGGCCTCAAATAAAGCATGTTGTTTGGAGGCAGGATTTTCGCCGTCCACCATCGACACTTCGAGCTTTTTTAAGCCGGTTGCGAGGGCCTCTGTTGATGCGCCGGTTCTTTTGGCTGCATATTCCAGGGCGGAGAGTTGTTCTGCACCGATTCCGAGCTTTTGGGATAGGAGATAGAAATGTTCTCCGGCCGCGGCTGCTTTTTCGGTTAATTCAAAGAGACCAATG
>DATNMI010000322.1:0-6034 GCA_035602375.1 Nitrospiria bacterium
GGAATTCTGATCTGCGGATCGGGAATCGGAATGTCAATTGTGGCCAACAAATTTCCTTCTATTCGGGCGGCGCTGGTCACCGATATCGACACCGCCCGGCTGAGCAGGCTGCATAACGACGCGAACGTCCTGATCCTGGGCGGGAGGATGTTAAACCCCGCGATTCTTCAGGAGATTATCAACGTCTGGTTTAGCACGGAGTTCGAAGGGGGCAGGCATCAGCGGAGACTCGACAAGATCGCCGCCCTTGAGAAGAAACTCTATCAGAGGTAGAAATGTCGTTGAGAGAGAAAGACCCTGAAATTTACAACGCGATCGCGCTGGAAAGGAAGAGGGAGAAAGAAAAGATCGTTTTGATCGCCTCCGAGAATTACGCGAGCCGGGAGGTGATGGCGGCGCAAGGGTCTGTGCTGACCAACAAATATGCTGAAGGGTATCCGGGGCGAAGATATTACGGGGGATGCGAGTTTGTCGATGTCGCGGAGGAGCTTGCGATTTCGAGGGCCAAAAAACTGTTTGGCGCGGAACATGTCAATGTCCAGCCCCATTCCGGATCTCAGGCCAATATGGCGGTCTATCACGCGATCCTCAAACCTGGCGACACGATTCTCGGAATGAACCTGGCCCACGGAGGCCACCTAACGCACGGGAGTCCCGTCAGTTTCTCCGGAAAACTTTATAAGGTCGTTTCTTACGGCGTTCGCCGCGATACCGGTCTGATCGATTACGACGAGGTAGAAAAACTTGCGATGGACAACCGGCCAAAGATCATTGTGGCCGGGGGGAGCGCCTATTCCCGCGTGATTGATTTCAAGAAGTTTCGCGAGATCGCGGACCGGGCGGGAGCGCTCCTTATGGTGGACATGGCCCATTTTGCTGGACTGGTCGCCGCGGGAATACATCCGAACCCGGTGGAACATGCCCAGTTTGTCACCACCACCACGCACAAGACACTCCGGGGACCGCGGGGGGGGATGGTCCTCTGCAAAGAGGAATTTGCCAAGGCGATTGACAAGGCTGTTTTCCCCGGTCTGCAGGGAGGTCCCCTGATGCATGTCATTGCCGCGAAGGCGGTCGCCTTTCAGGAAGCGCTGGGTAAAGATTTCAAGGCCTATCAGGAACAGGTAGTCGCCAATGCCCAGGCGATTGCAAAAGATCTGACGAAGCGGGGATACCCGGTGGTTTCCGGGGGGACCGACACCCATCTCTTCCTGGTCGACCTGAGGGAAAAGCCCTATTCGGGAAAAGATGCCGAGGCGGCCCTCGACGTCGCTGGAATTACGCTGAACAAGAACGCCGTTCCCTACGATACCAAGCCCCCTTCTGTCACCAGCGGAGTCCGGATTGGAACCCCCTGCGTTGCGTCGCGCGGGATGAAGGTCAGGGAAATGGCGCAGATCGGCGCGTGGATCGATCAAGTTCTGAATAATCTTGACCAGCCGAAGATCATTGAAGCGGTCAGGAAAGAAGTCCGTAAAGTTTGCCGGAATTTCCCCCCTCCTTTTGTTTAAGGTTTAAAGATTTTCTATGACTTCCCCTCCAATCTCCTCTAATGGCGAAAGTAAACAGGAACTCCGCCGGAACGTCACGATCTGGGGTTCCTATATGTGGGGGTTTGCCGACGTCGGGGCCGACAGTTATGTGGCCCTCGGTCTGGTCATGGCCTATGTCCAGGGGGCGACGGCGCTTGCTTTTGCCCTCGCGGGTCTCGTTTATATCATGATCGGCCTTGCCTATACCGAGCTTGCTTCCGCCTATCCGGTGTCGGGGGGAGGTCCCTATTATTGCTTGCGCGGACTGGGGGATTTCTGGGGATTTATCGCCGGATCCGCCCTGATGCTCGACTATACGATCGATATCGCCCTTTTCGCCGTCGCCAGCGCCGGGTATATCAATTTTTTCCTCCCCTTTCTGACCGGGTTTTCAATCGATCATTTTGTCATGAACCTGGGACCTTTTGAAAAGGTCAACCCGCTCTGGTGCGCTGAAACCCTGATTATCATCGGTTTTCTAATGCTTCTCAATGTCAAGGGGGTGCGCGAATCTTCCCTTTTGAACGAAGTGCTGGGAGGCGTGACCATCGCGATGGAATCGCTCCTGGTCATCGTCGGGTTTGTTTTTGCCTGGGACCCTAACCTTCTTGTAGATCAGTGGCTCCATCAGTTTCCTTCTTTTCATAACTTTATGTACGGGTCTTCTCTCGCGATTATCTCATTTGTCGGGCTGGAATCGATTTCCCAGGCAGCCCAGGAGACCCGTCGGCCTGCCACCATCATCCCCCGGACATCGATCACCCTTGTTTTTTCGGTCTTTATTTTCGCGCTGAGCCTCTCCATTCTCGGTCTGGGGGTGCTCCCCTGGCAGGAATTCGCCAAACATATGGACAACCCGGTCGCGGTCCTGGCGGGAGCGCTCCCGATGATCGGTCCGATTGCCGGAATTCTCGCGGCGGTCCTTGGGGCGATCATCCTCTTTATTTCTTCGAATGCCGGAATCATGGGCGCCTCGCGGCTGGCCTATTCCATGTCCCGGTTCAAGCTGATATCCCCCTGGTTTGACAAGGTCCACCCGAAATATTATACGCCGGTCAGGACAATCATGGTCTTTTCCATGATCGGCGTAGTCCAGACGATTCTTTCCTTTCTCTCCTCCAGCGCGATGGATACCCTGGGCAACATGTATGCCTTCGGGGCCACGCTGGGGTATACCATGGTTTTTGTCGCCCTGATCAAGCTCCGGTTTTCCGACCCGTACAGTCCCAGACCCTACCGGATGCCGTTAAATGTGAAAGTCAAATTCAAGGGGAGGGTGGTTCTGGTTCCCATTCTCGGTTTCATCGGCATGTTCGGTGTGGCGCTGATTTTATTTGAGGTGATTCTGACCCATGCCATCGGACGGATCGCGGGGCCCGCCTGGGTGATCCTCTGTTTCTGCTACTATGTCTGGTACCGGAAAAGGAATGGTTATCCGGTTTTTGGAAGCCTCAAGAGGGACTGGGAAAAGGAACAGCTGGCCGTGCTGACGTCGGCAGAGGAATTTGAACTTGTGGAGGAATATAAAAGCGCCCTCGCGGAAAGAGACAAGAACCTTCTCGGAGTAAAACAGAAATGAGCGAGATTTTTAAACGGGTCGCCCGGGAATGGTCCTGGAAGGACTACCTCCAGTTTTTCAATTCGACGGCTTTCTGTATTTTTGGGGCGATGATTCTCTACCAGGCCGGTTGGAGGGGATCCAGGGCAGGGTATCTCATCGGGATTTCTTTTCTCGGATTCGGAATCTACCGGGTTCGTTATTATGTCTACTGGTTTATCAGGAGAATGGGGAGATGATGCCCCTTCACGTTCATGCATTAGGCTCGGTCTTGGCCCTGATTTTTTCTCTTACGATGGGCTCGTTCCTCTGGTGGATGCTCCACCCGCCCCGGCAGGTTGCCGAGGCCGCGGCAAAGGCGCGTCATTCCCTCTTCTCGGTCAAGAAAATTCTTGTTCCGACCAGCGGGCATCCTTACTCGGAAAGAGGAATCGAGCTGGCCTGCCGTCTGGGCCATGAACAGAAGGCGGAGATTTTTCTCGCCTATGTGATGGAGGTGCCCCGGACCATGCCGCTCGACGTTGCGCTTCCCGATCTTGAGCGCCTGGCCGAGGAGGCCCTCAAAAGGGCGGAGTCGATTGTGATCCTGCATGGTCTGACCACGCACAAAATGGTCCACCGGTCCCGGATCGCGGGAGAGGAGATCGCCCGTATCGCCAGGGAGAAAGATGTCGATATGATCGTGCTGGGCATCCGGTCCCATGTCGGTTTGAAAGACGAAATTCTGGGCCGCACCTCCGATACGATCCTCCGGCTCTCCCCGTGCGAAGTGATTATTGACAAGCTTCCCGGTGAAGGGGTTTAATTCAGCGGATGTAGACATTCCGCTTATTTGCGCTCAAGGTTGTCATTCCCGCGAAGGCGGGAATCCATGAATAGCAGGGTCGCCATAAAACTGGATTCCCGATAAAACCATTCGGGAATGACGATGCAGGGCGCGTTTCTGTAATAGATGAGGTTAGTTATCATGAAAATTGTAATCGTAGGTTCAGGCCGTCTCGGGGCAGGGCTCGCCATGGCTTTGGCAAAACAGGGGCACCAGGTGACCATCATTGACGAGATTGAAGCCAAGTTCCGGAATATTGAGTCCTCCGGGTTGATCCGGAAAATGACCGGGAGCATTTTCAGCGACGAAATTCTGAGTCAAGCTTTCGGGGACCCGGCCGATGTGGCCATTGTGGTGACCGGGAAGGATAATGTCAATATCATGATCGGGCAGTTTATCCGGGAAAAATACCGCGTGGCCCGGGTGATTGTGCGTATCTTTGATCCCCCTGTCGCCGAGGTGTATCAAAACCTCGGGCTGGAAACAATCTGCCCGACCACATTTGCCATGACCAATATCCTGAAACTCGTCGGTTAGCGGAGAATCAAACCATGTATATCATTATTGTAGGGGCGGGGAAAATCGGGGTAAACCTGGGGAAGATTCTTTTAGCCCAGAAACATGAGATCCTGATTATCGAAAGAGACCGGAACAAGATTGCCGCGCTAAGGGAAGTGTTCGGAGAGGCTGTCATGGACGGCAACGGTTCAAGGGTCCATGTTCTGAAAGAGGGGGGGGCGAACCGCGCGGATGTCGTCGTGGCGGTGACCGACAAGGATCAGGACAATATGGTCATCTGTCAGCTGGCAAAGACGATCTTCCATTGCCGGAGGACGATCGGGCTGATTCATGATCCCCGCCACGAAGAGATTTTTTCCCGGTCGGGCGTTGACGCGACGGTCAGCTCCACCCGGATCATCGACTCGTTGATCGAAGAGCAGCTTCAGGCCGAAGACATGGTCATTCCCCTGCTGACGCTCAGGGGAGGAAATGTGGAAATCATCGAATTTGAGCTTTCGGCGCATTCTCCCGTGGTCGGAAAAAAACTGAAGGACATTCATCCTCCGGAAGGCTCGATTCTCATTTCGATTCTCCGCAACGATGATGTCATTATTCCCAAGGGGGAGACTGAGTTTATCGCGGGGGACCGGGTGGTCGCCCTGATTAAAAAAGGGGTGGAACGGGGGATCAAGGAGATCCTCTTGTAAGGAAGGTTTCATCCTTGAAACATCTTTTGCCGAGAGAGTTTCAAATGTGAAAAATCAAGGTTTTTCAAAAGGTTTCAGGCGCTTTTTCTCTGACTTCTCCCTTGACTTCCTATTTTTTCCGCTGATAAGATTAAAATCCGTTTTTCAAAAAAACCTGAACAGGAAAGCCCCATTGCGCTGTCCTTTTTGTAGCCACGTCGAAGACAAAGTAGTGGATTCCCGGCTCAGCAGAGAGGGGGAAGTGATCCGTCGGCGCCGGGAATGTCTTTCCTGCGAACGGCGGTATACGACGTACGAGCGGGTGGAGGGAAATTCTCCGATGGTCATCAAAAAAGATGGCCGGAGAGAGATGTTTGAACGGCAGAAAATCCTTCAAGGTATGAAAAAGGCCTGCGAGAAAAGGCCGATCAGCGTCACCACCATTGAAGAGGCAGTTTCCCAGATCGAAAAAAAGTTTCAAGAAACGGGAGAGGCGGAAATACCGAGCCATTTGATCGGTGAAGAGGTGATGCGGAAACTGAATGAACTCGATCCGGTGGCTTATGTCCGGTTTGCGTCGGTCTACCGGGAATTCAAGGATATCAGCGAGTTTATGAACGAACTGAAAGACCTGTTGAAAGACGAAAGAAAAGAGAAGAGCCATGATCCAGAGAGGAAATAGGTTTCCCGGAGGCATTCATCCTTTTTACGGGAAAGAGTTTACCCAGGGAGGGAAGACCGAAACCGTACCGCTTCCCGATAAGGTCACCATTCCGCTGAGCCAGCATATCGGCGCGCCCTGCAAGGCGCTTGTGGCCGTAGGCGCTCTCGTTAAAAAGGGAGAGATGATCGGAGAGACGACCGGCGTCGTTGCCGCCCCGATTCACGCGCCCCTGTCGGGCAAGGTCACGGCGGTGGGGCCTGCCCCGCA
>DATNMI010000364.1:0-6622 GCA_035602375.1 Nitrospiria bacterium
TTCTTTGTGCCTCCAATCCGGGGATCACGGCGGCGTACCCAAGTGGCAAGGGAGCAGTCTGCAAAACTGCGATTCGTCAGTTCGATTCTGACCGCCGCCTTTCGGTCCATTGATACCCATTTCACTGAAGACATCTGATCATGGCGCGATTTTTCTTCCGCATATCGAAAAATTTTCCGTTGTTTCTGATCGGAGCGGCCGTCATTTTTCTGATATTGGAGGTCGCCAGGGAAGTCCGTGAAGCCGTTGAACAGAAAGATTTTAGGGGGGAGACCGGCCTGGTCTTGATTCCGGGCGGATGTTTTGAGATGGGCGATCGTGAGGGGACAGGCAGACAAGATGAGGGGCCGCCGCACGCCAACTGCGTTGACCCCGTTTACCTGGGGCGCGTGGAGGTGACCGTGGGAGAGTTCTTGAAATTTGCCGGAGAGACAGGTTACCAAACCGGCGGCGAAAGGGAAGGGATCTGTATTTCCCGGAGGGCCGTGGTCGGGAGTACGGCTTTACGGTTGACCTGGCGTTCTCCCGGTTTTCCCCAAACGGACAGATCTCCCGTGGTTTGCGTGAGCTGGAACGATACCGCTGAATATATGAAATGGCTTAAGAATAAAAGCCCGGGAAAGGCGATGGAGTTCCGTCTTCCAACGGAAACCGAATGGGAATTTGCGGCGCGAGAACGGGGAAGCGGAATTCAGTTCGTCTGGGGAACGGGCTCTCCCAGAGGGAATTTTGGGCGTAAGAATCCTTCTCCCGTTTCGGTAGCGGGGTATAAACCGAACGTTTTGGGGTTATATGACCTGGAAGGAAATGTCGCTGAATGGGTCTATGACCGGTATCTTGCCGACTGGTACCTGGCGGGGCCTAAAACGAATTCAAAGGGGCCTTCAGAGGGGAGCAAAAGAGTATTTCGAGGCGGAAGCTGGGCCTCCGATCAGAAAGAGACGCGTGTTTCAGCACGAGGGAAGATGGAGCCGGACAGAAGCGCTGATGACCTCGGATTCCGCATCGCCCTTCCTCTCACTGAAAGATAGGGAGTAGGGGTCAGGGTGCAGGTGTATAAAGGGGTAGAGGGGTATAAGAATAAATGACAAACTGAAAATAAACTATCTCAGCCCTCTGACCCCTGTCCCCTACACCCTGACACCCCTATAGACCCTGCGGCCCCTGCTTTTTCACCAGCCTGCATTGGCAAGGTAGGCCTGCAAAGGTCCGGTGTAGGTCTTGTACGGGTCCTCCAGTTCAAACGGGGGCATTCCCTCGATTTGAACCTCCGTCCAGTTAAAAAGATACTTTGAAGCCTGTTTCTCAAGGACGATCCGGGCCAGCTCCCCCCTCGCGGAGGCGCGGGTGTTTCTGGGAGGAGAGGTAACCGACAGGCGAATCGCCGCGTCAGATGTCATCCGGAACGCTTTTCCCTCCTCCTCAAGCGCAAAGGAGAGACCCTGTGCGGGATTCAGATTGTGGTATTCAAGATCTAGGCTTGCGGCCCAGGGATCTTGCCAGCTTTTATGCTCCGATTCCAGGAACATTTCCAGAAGCCATTTCTTTGAAATCCAGTCGATTTTTCCAATAAGGCGTTCAGGGGCTTGAACCAGGGCCTCCAGAGTTTCTCTCCAGGCTTTTAGAGTCCAGTCGGTATCATCATTTCTCCCTGCCAGGCGTTTTTCCGCCGCTTCAAGGTATAAGTTTTGAATTTCAAGGGCGTTCATCTTCTTTCCATTATCCAGGAGAATTTCCTTTTTCAAAGAAAGATCGCGGGATATCGCGCGGAGGTCGTTGACGGGATCCGCAAGATTTAACCCGGAAGGCACTGCATTTTCCTCAATCAGAGACAGGACCGCAGAGGTCGTCCCCATTTTCAGAGCGGTCGCATATTCCATCATGTTGGAGTCTCCCAGCAGGAGGTGAATTCTCCTGAAACGGGAAGGGTCGGCCAACGGTTCATCCCGCGTATTGATAATCGCGCGATTGAACTGGACCCATTGATAGAAATCGTTGACGATATGATCCGACCGTTGCGAAAGCTGAAAATCGACATTCGGAAACGTCTTGCTTTCGAGGAGAACCCAGCCGTCCGGGACATGGTGGGCTCCGACCCGGCCCGCTCCTGTAAAAAGCTGGCGGGTGACCAGGAACGGAATCAGGAGGCTTAATCCCTCATAGGTGAAAGGAAAGTCCCGCGGCACGAGGTAATTCTCATGGGAACCGAAAGTGGCGCCGGTCAAATGATCAATATTGTTCTTGATAATCGAAACCGCGCCGGACAGCCCTGCTTCTTCCACAGCGGTCTGGAGGAGGAGATCTCCGGCCCGGTCATAGGCCACCAGATCGGCCAGGCCGAGACATTCCGGCGAGGCATATTCCAGATGTCCCATGTCCAGGTAGACGCGTCCCCCGTTCAAAAGGAATCCGCCGTTGCCCGCCGGTTCGTCATGGGCCCGGAAATGGAGATCGACGACCCCCAGCTTCTGTTTTTTCAGGATCATTTCCTTGAGCCGCCAGGAAATTCCTTCCGGACTCTCTTTCGAATTGTCCTTATGGATCAGACAGCCATATTCCGTTTCAAGTCCCAGAATTCTTGCGTTCACGGATCTCCTTTTATCTCCAGCAGGCGGTGATCTCTTGCGTGGAAAGAGTCCGGTATTTTGAAGTCCCCGGAAGCTCCAGATCGAGAACCGAGATTTCGGGCTTCCAGGAGGAGAGGTTTTCCCGGATCAACCGGTCAAGTTTTTGGGTCTCCCCCCCAGGGCTTTCGCCGTTTTCCTCCGGTCCTGATGGAAGTTTTGAAATAGCCCAGGTTCTCATGGCCCACTGAACCGCCTCATCCAGGGCAAGATCGGGTAGCAGGTTTTGCGCCTGGATAAACCGGCTCATCTTTTCAGAAAGGGCGGAAGTGGGGGCAAGTATCCCGTCCCGCGAACTTTCATCAAAAATGCCGTCGTAATTGATTCTGAGAAAGTAAGGTTTTCGGGATGGTATTGATATTTCAACGAAAAGGAGCCTTGCGATGAAGGGAGAATGGAGAATTTCCTCAAAAGCCTGTTTTATCACCGGCGCGATTCCAAATTTAATGAGCCGTTGCAGGTTGACATCTCCGGGAGAGCGGTTGAATCCTTCGATGTGCGCAGTTTCCAGAACGGTTGCCCTCAGTTTTTCAAGATCCGAGGGATGCCCGATTCCCCCAAAGGCAATCTGGTCATAAATTTCATATATTTTCTGGGTGGCCGATTCCGCGGTTGCCAGGACCGCTCCGTTCTTCCAGGAGAGGCCAACCACCGGGCTTCCTCCTGAAAGCTGGTCCTCCAGATATTCGCGACGATGCCGGATGGCTTCCACCCAACGGTAAGGTTCCTCAAACATGGGCGCCCCCCGCCCTTCCGGCTTCCCCGGCGAAAATACTCTCCAGGGTCTCCTGGGAGACTTCTTCAACCCCCTTTTCCGTAATCAGCTTGATCTGGGGATATAACCGGATGCGGGTATTGATTCCTCCCGTCGCGGAGTCGAATTCCGACGCGGTTTCAAGAAGGCGCATGGTGAGAAGAATCGCCTCCGCCCGGTTTAAATGGCCAAGGGGCGATTTTCCCCACCTGTTTTCATAGTAGAGAATGCCCCGGACGGCGGGAGAGCCGGAACCGGAGACAGTAAACTCCACCCCTTCAAAGTCGGCGCCCAGAATGTCATAGAAAAAAATCTTCCCTTCCTTCTTAATATGGTCAAAAGCGGCATAGATGGGGGCGACTGCTCCGATTCCCTGAAGCGCCATCGGAATATTTTCCTTCAGAAGCCTGGAGAGGGCGCGGACTTTTCCATCCAGGCTCAGTTCCTGAAGCTGGCTTCTCCGGTAATATTTAAAAGTATGTTCCATGATCCGGGCAATCTCGAACGCGGTGGCGGGAACGCCGGCGATGGCCAGGAGCGAATGGCGGTCGATTTCAATGACTTTGTCCGTCCGGTCGTACATCACGGTGGTGCCCGCCGTGGCCCTGCGGTCCCCCGCGACCAGAACGCCTTCCCCATATTTAAATGAGAAAATGGTTGTTGCGTGGGTGAAGGAGTGTTTTGCCTCCCCGGAACCGGAAATTCCCGCAGGTCCCAGGTCGGCGCAGAGCCGGTATCCTGATTGTTTTAAAAGAGACCAGAAGTCTCCATTCGATATTTTATTGTCCATCAACCTTGTCAGCCTTTCCAGCGGTTATTTCTATTCTCCCGTTCTTTGACGGTACTTTTCGGCCTGTTTTGGATCCACTTTCCGCATTCTCTTAAGAAGGTTTTCCCTGCCGGAGTCGGTGTCCGGTTTTGCGGGGCCCGGTTCTTCTCTCGGCTTATCGAGCGGGTTGACGGGCGTCGGCTCTCTCCGTTCAAAGACCGTATTGAATGACAGGATCATTGGAATTTCCTCCATTTTATCAAGTTGAACTTTTGATTTCCCCGGGGTTCCGGGCTTCCTGGACTTTTTTCCTTAATTCCGATATTTCATCCGGATCGAAAAGGTTTTTCAGGTCGAGTTCATGCCGGAAAAAACCGTTCTTAAAAGTGACCTTTTCCCACTGAATGCTCGCGATTTGATCATGAAAACGGTCAAGACAGAGCCCCCGGATGGCCGCCCGGGTATCCTGCGGCGGTTGAGAAATCGCCTTCTTGACATCCTGTTCAGCCGTGAGGCGCTGGATTCTTCCTGAAGCTTCAAGCGCATGGTAAAGACCCCTGTCCGGATTGAGATTATGGTATTCCAGATCGAGGGCCACAAGGCGGGGATCGTCCCATGCGGCTTTTTCTTCTTCCATATAAGTCTCCAGAAGCCATTTTTTGGCCGCCCAGTCGAGGCGGTCAGAAAGCGTTTCGGGCCGGAATTCAAGATCGTTGAGAACCTGTTCCCACTGATTCAAAATCCAGCGCGTTTCCTGATCGTCCTCATGGCCAAACCTTTTTTGGGCCGCCTTGAGAAATATTCGCTGATGATCAATCGGACCCGGCGTTTTTCCCGACAATAATCGAACCGGTTTTTTACAGGTGATGTCATGGGAAACCTCGTGGACGGAGCGTACCGGTTCGGCGATGACCGCGTCCGGCGGCGCCGCGTCCTCCTCTATGAGCCTGAGAACCAGCCAGGTGGTTCCAACTTTCAGAGCGGTGGAATACTCCGCCAGATTTGAATCTCCAAGGATCTGGTGCAGTCTCCGGTATTTACTCCTGTCGGCATGAGGTTCATCGCGGGTGTTGATGATCGGCCGGCGGGTCATCGTATCCACCGACATTTCCACTTCGATAAAGTCTGCCCTTTGAGAAAGCTGGAAAACGCCCGGCTGGTACCCGTCCGCAGATTCCACACCCATCTTTCCCGCTCCCGCGAAAATCTGCCGGGTCACCAGAAAGGGGATCAGGCCTCCGGATATCCGTTCAAACGGGACCGACCGGGGCAGAAGGTAATTGTCGTGACAGCCGTAGCTATGCCCCTTATAGTCGGTGTTGTTTTTGTAAATCTGAACGCCCGGATTTCCCAGGGAGGCATTCCTTCTGTCGGCGCATTCCTGGACAATCCGCTCCCCCGCCCTGTCATGGAGCAGGAGGTCGAACAGGGAACGGCATTCGGGAGTGGAATATTCGGGATGGGTATGATCGTTATAAAAACGGGCCCCGTTATTGAGCGCCAGATCGCTTTTCATTTCCTGAAAAGAGAAGGGGCGTTGCCGGTCTTTTTCCTTTTCAAACCGTTCCTCCTCTTCATCCTGGGCCAGCCGGTCGGCACGAAACCCCCGGTCGTCCTGACGGGGATCCTCGGCCGAATAGTCCCACTCCTGCCGGAAGGGCCGCGCCAGATACGCCCGCACAAGCTCCATCGATTCGACCACCGGGTCCGGGTCGCGAATATCTTCCCGTGTAATGCCATACTCTGTTTCCAGGCCGAAAAGTCTCATCAAATGACCCTTTTTTCGTTTTCCGCTCTTCTTTTATCATCCAGAAGAGATATGTCTGTTACTTCTCCAGGGTCATGATCAAGGAGTTTCAGCCAGTCGTCCAGAACGTCATGGGGCGGGAGAATGTCCCCCTCGCGGTACTCTTCGTTCACCGACAGGATCATATCGTCGGGGCAGAGGCCCGCATCCTCTCCGCCAACGGCCTTCTGAATGGCCTTTTCCTTGGCCCTGGTCACGATAGAGGCGATCATGGCGCCGCTGACGAGATCGGAGCGGTAAAGGACCTGGCGGCGTCCGTTCCGGAGGTGAAGCTCGGCCACTCTGTTTCCAGGCGACCGGGCAAAGACTGCGTCGACTCCCGACAGAATCAGTTTTTCCCTCGCGCTCTCCTTGTCCTTCCCAAGCGTCAAGGCCCAGGAAGGGAGAAGCGGGATTTCTTCCTTCAAATAGATACTGAAAATTTCCCGCGCCTCATCCCGTCCCGGACGGACAATCTTGATTTTCCGGTCGATTCGTCCCGGACGAAGGATCGCGGGATCAATCAGGTCCGGGCGGTTGGAGGCAAGGATGATGACCGTATCCTGAAGGGACTCGATCCCGTCCATTTCGGCGCAAAACATCGGAACCAGGGTATTGGATATGTTCAGAGTCCTGCTGGACCGGCGGGTTCCGAGAATCGATTCCGCTTCGTCGATAAAAATGACCGG
>DATNMI010000558.1:0-7233 GCA_035602375.1 Nitrospiria bacterium
GCCCCGGCCCGGCGTTATTGAAGCGTTGTCTTGAATCTCCGAAAGCTGGCAATCACGCTGATGAAGGCCAAACCTGCCAGAAAAGCGGTATGGTAAACGACATAGTTCATCTCTCCCCCTTTCAGCATGATATTCCGGAGAAGGCCCATAAAATGGGCCAGGGGATCAAGCTGGGAAATCCATCGAAGGAGGACAGGCATATTTTCAAGAGGGAACATCAATCCGGAAAACATAATCATGGGGAACATGAAAAGAAAACCGGCGAGACTGGCCTGCTGTTGATTCTCGCACCAGGTGGAGATGAGGGTTCCGATGGCGACCGCCGTGCAGACAAACGCGAAAGCCGCTGTAAACAGCGCAATGAATGAACCTCTCATCGGGACATAAAAAGCAAATATCGCGACCGCCAGGATAAAAGGAAAATTGGACATTCCGAGAATCACATAGGGGATGGTCTTTCCATAAATGACTTCCGACGATGAAATGGGCGCCGAAATCAGCATTTCAAAAGTGCCCAATTCCTTCTCGCGGACAATGGCGAGATTCGTCAGAACCATAGTCGTAATAATCATCACCATGGCCATCGTTCCCGGGACCATGAAAATCGAGGTTTGAAGATCGGGATTGAACAGCACACGGACATCGAATTGAATCGGAGGGTCCGGCGGCGGGATATGAAGATCGTCCTGTATCGCCGCGGAAATAATGCTTTGGAGGTACCCCTCAACCGATTGCGCCGCGATGACATTTGTGGAATTGACCAACAGCTGCAGCGGGGCTTCTCCCCTGCCGAGCGCGCGGGTAAATCCTCCGGGAGGGGGAACCAGGACGGCGTCGGCTTCTCCCGATTGTATGGATTTAAACGGATCTTGCCGGGTGACTCTGGCCGGTATAAACCATTTTCCAGAAATGCTCCTGTCATAAATGTCCCGAAGGATCGTATCTTTCGAATCGATGACAGCGGCCAGACGGATATTCCTGACCTCATTGGAAACCGCTATGCCAAAAAGACTCAATTGAATAATCGGCATCACAAACAGGAGGATCCTCATGCGGCGGTCCCGAAGGGTTTGCGTCAGCTCTTTCCGGATAAACCCGGCCAATGTTTGAATCATGGCTCGAGGTCCCTCTTGAAACGATGCGTCGACATGAAAATCATAAAAGAACAGAGAAAAAGAAGCGCGAGAAAGGGCCCTGCGAGGTCCGTCAGGCCGGACCCTTTTAAAAAAGTGTCCCGGGCGATCTTCATGAACCAGCGGGCAGGCAGGATCATCGTCAAATACTGAAAAAACAGGGGCATGCTCTCGATTGGAAAAATAAAGCCGGAAAGGAGATTAGAGGGGAGGAGCCCCGTCATCATCGCAAACTGGATCGCGATCTGCTGTTTTCGGGTGATCACGGAAATGAGAAGACCTTGCGCGAGATAGGTGACCAGGAAAAGGAGACATCCCAGTCCAAAAACCGCCAGGTTCCCCACGAAGGGAACGCTAAAGACGGTCCGGGCGATCACGTAGACGAAGACTTCGGCAAAGATTCCCAACAATCCGTAGGGGGCCAATTTTCCAACAACGATCTCCAGCGGCAAAACCGGGGTGGACAGGAGAAGTTCCATCGATCCATTCTCCCACTCTCTGGCCACCGTCAGGGCCGTCAACAGGATGGAAAGCATCGACATAATGACAACGGTAAGCCCTGGAATGACAAACCACCGGCTGTTCAATTCCGGATTAAACAGGAATCGGGTTCTCAAATCAAATGCCTTCGGAGGATCAAACCCGGCAATCCGGATCGAAGCCATTCTCTGAATGGTGGAAACGTACCCGAGCACCGGACCCACCGTCGAATTATCAGAACCATCCACGAGTATCTGGGCTTCGGCGCCTCTCCCCTCGAAAAGGTCAGACTCAAAGTGAGGGGGAATGATCAGCGTCGCGCGGGCGTTCTCCGCGGTCACTTCTTTTGCCGCCGTTACAGGAGAAATCACCCTGTGAATCAGAAAATAGCCCGAACTCCCGAAAGTATCAATCAATCTTCTCGAGCTTTCCGTGCCATCCAGGTCGCTGACAGCCAGAGCAATGTTCTTGACGTTAAACTCAATGGCAACGCCAAACATGAGAACCATAAAAACCGGCAAGACGAGCGCAAGGGCCAGGGTAAACGGATCCCGAAGAATGTGAAACAGTTCCTTTCTGGAGATCGCAAATGCCCGATGCCAGACAAATCCCCTCATTCGAGTTCCCGCTCCGAAGTCCGGATAAAGACATCCTCCAGCGTCGGATTAATTTTCCGTATTTGGAATTTTTCCTCAAACAACCCCTTCGATTTTTCCCATGCGGCCTCGTTCCGGACCACGGCATGGAACCGGAGGCCATACGGCTCAAAAAAGAGAAATAGATCAGGCGTTCCCATCGCCGCCATATCCGTAAAACTCATGGAAGTTTTCGGCTCCAGTTCCAGCATCGGCATTGGAAAAGTCGATTCCTTCAATGCGGCCGGGGTATCCAGGGCAATGATCTTCCCGTCCCGCATCAGCGCGATTCGGTCGCACTGCTCCGATTCATCCAGATGATGCGTGGTTACGAATACGGTCTTTCCGCCCTCCGACAATTTCCGTATCAAGGCCCAGAAGCGGTGTCGGGCGGCGGGACTGACCCCGGAAGTCGGCTCGTCGAGAAAAATGATTTCAGGGTCGTGCAAAAGAGACGCGCAGAGCGATATTTGCTGTTTGGTGCCGCCGGGCAGGTCTCGAACCAGGACCTGAATCGACCGGTCAAACGAAATAAACTCAAACAACTCTTCCCGTCGTTTGACATATGTTTTCGGGTCCAGTTTTCGCAAGCTTGCCGTAAAATTCAGGTTTTCTTCTACCGTCATATCGTTATAAAGAGTGAATTTCTGGGACATGTACCCGACTCTGGCTTTGATGGCCAGTTCTCCGTCCGCAAAACTCGCCCCCGCGACCGATACAAATCCGTCCGAGGGGCGAAGGAGGCCGCAGAGGACGCGGATCGTGGTCGTCTTGCCGGCGCCGTTTGCCCCGAGAAATCCAAAAACCTCTCCCCGACGCACGCTAAAGGAGATTTGATCGACGGCAACAAAATCCCCGAACCGGACAGTCAGGTCCCTGACTTCGACGGCCATTTCATTCATGAGCGCCTTCCTTCATGAAAAGCGCATCGAAACTATTGACGTTCTGCTGTTTTAGAAGTGCCCGCGGTTCCCCCTCCGCCACCACTCTCCCCAGCTCCATGAGATGAACTGCGCCGCATCGCTCCGCCTCATCCATATAGGCCGTTGTCATGATAATCAGGATTTCCTGATCCATAAGACGGTAGAGAAGCTCCCAGAATTCCTTTCGGCTGATCGGGTCAACGCCGTTTGTCGGCTCATCCAGGAGCATGACCCTGGGAGACCTCAAGAGGGCGCACATTAACCCGAGCTTTTTATACATGCCTCCTGAAAGTTTTCCGGCCGGGCGATCGACGAAATCCGCAAGCCGGGTAATATGAAGAAGCTCCTTCCGTTTTTCCTGGTAATCGGGGCCCGAAATCCCATAAAGTTCCTTGAAGAAATCAAGGTGCTCGCCGATGGAGAGATCCGGATACAAGCTCTGCAGTTGCGGCATATAGGCCACTTCAGGCCGGATCTCTTCAAAACCGATCTTCCCGCCATTTCGAAAAAACTCTACGCTTCCCCGATCGGGCTTCAGCAAACCGAGAATAATCCGCATGAGGGTTGTCTTTCCGGCCCCTTCCGGACCGATGATCCCATGCATGACGCCGGAAGAAAACGCCATTGTGACATCGCTCAGGGCAATATTCGCTCCGAAACTTTTTTGTATCCCGCTGACATGGATCGAAACCGGGTCCTGCGACATTGGGCTATTTTCTCCTCACCCTCTCCCTCGCCCTCTCCCATCAAGGGAGAGGGAATTTCAGGGAATCTCTTTCGCTGATCTAGGGTTCTCCCGGAAGTTTGACTTCGATCGTCATTCCTGGTTTAAGAACCTTGTTCAGATTGGACTCGGAAAAACTGATTTTAACCCCGAACACCAGCCTTGTCCGCTCGGCCCTGGTCTGTACGTTTTTGGGCGTGAATTCGGCTTCCTCGCTGATCTTGATGATTTTTCCCTCGAATTCGCGGTTATTCAATTCAGGAAGGTACCCCTTAAGCTTCATTCCCGTCTGAAGCCGGGAAACCTCCGGCTGGGGCACATAAATGTAGGCCCAGATGTCCCGGATGTTTGCCAGGGTCAGCAGCTTAACCCCCGGGGTCACCCACTCTCCGGGCTCATGGTAACGGCTCAGGACGGTTCCCCTGATCGGGGAACGGATAGCGCACCAATCCAGCCTGACATCCGCATCCTCTTTTTTATTACGGACAAGATCCATTGTTTCCTGAGAGACGGTTCCGGCCCGGAACAATCTGAGATTTCTCTTATAATTCTCATTTGCCAGATTCCCGTCAACCTTGATATCTTCACAGGTGAGAAGTACCAGATCCTGATTCTCCTTAACCTGGTCCCCCTCCTGGACCTTTACCGCTCCGATTGCCGAGGGAACCCTTGCCGAGAGATCGACCTTTGTCGCCTCCAGGGTGCCCGCATAACGAAAATCGTTCCGGGAAGAGACGAATTTCCAGACCGCGGCGGCGATAATGGCCAAAACCACAACAGCAATGATCACCCTCCGCGACCTTTTTTTATCACTCATGGCCAGTTTCCTTTCCGGAGAGGGCTTTCAGTACAAATAATTGATTTAAAATCTGGGCGTCAATGCGCGCCGCATTGACCTTCGCCTGAAACGCCTGAAGGTTGGCGCCCTGCACATCGGTTAAATTGATCTTCCCTGCCTTATATGATTCAAAATAAAGCTTTGCGGCTTTTTCGGATTGCGACACGTCCTCTCCGGCAATCGCCTGCTGTTCCCGGAGATTTTCAAATATTTCGCGGGTTTTATCGAAATCACGATGAATATCGACCCAGAGCTGGGCCCTCCGGTTTTTCGCAGATTCCGCTTCTTTGATTTTTTCGGCGGCCAGATGTTTCGTTCTTTCGCCTTCAAAAAGGGGCATCGAAAGGCTCAGGGAAATCGTATTTTGATTGACCTGCTCGAGAACCGGCCCGTCCGGATAATCGAGGCTTGTCTTGGCCGAGAACTGTATGGTCGGAAACAATTCAGATTTATGGCTTTCAGCCTGGGAAAACGCGGATTCCGCCAGGAGATCCTGACTTCGAATTTGCGGTTGAAGGTCGTCCGGAGGAGGGATTTCAGCCCTTGCCTCTTCGGCAATTAAATTTCTAAGAGGCGCCAGCCGCAGAACGAGAGTGACGCCCTCCAGGTTCGGAGGCCCCGGATGCGAGACATCCCTCGCCTTGCGGTCTCCCAGGAGCGCCTGAAGATCTGCGAGCGCCGCGGAAAGCTCGGACTGTTTCTGTTTGAACTGAAGCTGATAATTCAGAATTTCACGCTCGGAAATAACGGTATCGAGCCGGGAGGCCGCGCCGGCGCGGAACCGGATGGCGACATCGCGGCCCTCGGCGCGTGAAAGGTCCAGAGAGTCATTGACAAGGAGCAATTCCGTAAGCGCCAGGTCTACCCGGACATAGGAGGAGCGAACGGCCAGCAGGAGCTGCAATTTTTCGTTTTTGTAGTTCTCCCTTCTGTACTCCGCCATTTTTGAAACGCCTTCATAAGCCTTCCGGGAGGCGCCCGTGTCCCAGAGCGTATAACGCAAGACAGGGCCGATACTGTAAACCTCGTGCGATCCGAAGGGAATCGGCGTCGGCGAGGGGATTGGAATATTGGGAACTTCGGTCAAATAGGTATAGCTGGCTTCCAGGGTAAGCCGCGGAAGCAATGCGGAATACTTAGACTCGGCCTGCTCGAACGCGGATTCCGTATCGGAGGCGAATGACCTCAACAGATTGGAAGAC
The DNA here is from genome assembly GCA_035602375.1 of Nitrospiria bacterium. Classification (GTDB taxonomy): domain Bacteria; phylum Nitrospirota; class Nitrospiria; order JACQBW01; family JACQBW01; genus DATNMI01. Next base: position 5,936 of record DATNMI010000558.1, read on the forward strand.
CGGACCGCCTGGACCTCGGCCTCTCTCAATGAGAGTTCGAAAACCTCTGCTTGCGCAAAAACAGGGCTGGCGTACGCCGGAAGGACTAAAGCTAAAACACCCGAAACAATCAGGAATTTCATGAATTCGCTGTCTCACGAGAGAATTTGAGGCTGTCTGGGCCAACATTTTACCTAGCCCTGATTATAGTATCAACCTATTCCCTTCCGATTTTCTATAAAAAAAGGAGATTGGAGAGCTTATAACAATCTCTTTTACAGCTGTGGTAAATTTGATAGGATGAAAAGACGATGAAAAGCAATCTGCAAACAGTGCATGCGGGAATTCACCCTCTTCTGACGAAGTTTACGGAGGAGATGATCAAGGAATTCGGAGACAATCTTTCTTCGCTCCTTCTTTACGGAAGCGCGGCGGGTGAGAATTTTGTGCCGGACAAGTCGAATATTAATCTTTTAATGGTCCTCAAAGAACTCCGGTTTTCCCATTTACAAACGTATCAAAAACGGTCTCTACATTGGAAAAAGAAGGGAATTGATCCCCCCTTGATCTGCACAATCGAGTTTCTCGAGAAATCAAAAAATGTATTCCCCATTGAATGGCTGGAGATTATCTCCCATCATGTCATCCTGCATGGAGAGAATCCCTTTACCTTTTCTCTCGACCCTCGGGATATCCACAATCAATGTGAAAAAGAGGTCAGGGAGATTCAGATCCGGCTGAGACAGGCCTTCCTGGAAACTGAAAACAGGCCGGAGGAGATAGAACGTCTCGCTCTGGTTTCGCTCAATTCTGTTTTCCCGATTCTTCGCTCCATCCTGACCCTTCAAAAAGAGCCCCCTCCGGTTGAAAGAACAAAACTGATTGAAGCCTTTTGTAAAAAAAATGGCCTCTCTCCTGATCCTTTTCTAAAACTATGGTCCATTAAAAGGGGAAAAATGATCGCCGGGGAAGCGTACCTCGGATGGTTTGAAGATTACCTGAATCAATTGGAGGGGTTATCGAGCCTCATCGATCAAATCAACCTCAGTTAAGGACCCTGTTTTTTTTCTTATTATTTATTTTCCTGGCCCAGCCTGCTGACGCGGTACAAACAAGCCTTCCCGCTCCTCGAGGAACGGTGAACGATTTTGCCGGAATGCTTGACCCCTCATCTGTCGGTGAAATGGAGCGGGTCATTTCTGATTTTGAGAAAAAGACCACCATTGAAATCGCGGTGGTGACCATCCCCTCTTTTGATCCCTATCCCACTCTGGAAGAGTACGCAAGCGAGCTTTTCAAGTCCTGGAAAAACGGAAAAA
>DATNMI010000393.1:0-4052 GCA_035602375.1 Nitrospiria bacterium
CCGGTCAGGAACTTTCAGTGATGGGAGGAAACCTGAAATATTGGGAGGGGAGCGTGTCGGTGACCGGGAGCAGTCCGGCGAAATCGGGCGTCGGGTATGTTGAACTGACCGGGTATGATTCTCAGCTCGGCAATCTTCTAAAATAATCCTTTATTAGAAGTTTTTGTCTTTTCCCTATCACTTTTTACCTTTTACTTTTCAATATTTTTTGGAAATTTATTTTCGCAGAATGGACAATAGTTCCAATGTGTCTGAATGATCTGGTTGCACCGGAAGCATTTGTTTTTCGGTTTGGCGCCGCACATCGGGCAGATGGAGAATTCGTTTCGGTAGTAATGGTCGCAATTTCCGCAAAAGGTTTCCAATTCGTCATTGGATCCGATGCAACGCATCAGTTCGCTGAAAGTTGTATTTCCCTCTTTGATTTTTTGCAAGCCGTTCTCATGCATGGTAATAAAACCGGCATCCTTGCAGGCATTTTTAAACTGGAGTTCCGTGGGGTGGAGGGAGATGATTTCTTTGAGCTTCGGATCCAGTTCAAGGACCTCGTAGACCGCGCTCCTTCCGCGAAATCCGGATTGATGGCACGATTTGCATCCCTTTCCCTTGAAAAACTGGCTTTTTGACGCAGTCTTTTCTGAAATGTTCAGCGTTTTCATCTCTTCGGCCGTAGGTGATAAAGGCGTTTTGCAGTCGGGGCAGATGGTCCGTACGAGCCTCTGGGCGATGACACCGAGAAGCAGAGAAGCGATCATGTAAAGAGGAACGCCAAGGTCCATCAGGCGGGTAACAGCAGACGGCGAATCGTTGGTATGCAGCGTGGAGAGGACCAGATGTCCTGTCATGGCAGCCCTCATTGCGATCAGGGCGGTTTCTGAATCCCTGATTTCTCCGATCAGGATGATATTCGGGTCCTGACGGAGGATGGCCCGAAGCGCGGAAGCAAAGGTCAAGCCGGATTCCGGGTTGATCTGGACCTGGGTGATCCCTTTGATATGGTATTCCACCGGGTTTTCAACGGTAATAATATTGATCGTCGGTTGGTTCAGATGATTCAACATGGAGTACAGCGAGGTGGTTTTTCCGCTTCCGGTTGGTCCGGTCACGAGAATTAGCCCTTTTTTATGGGAAAGCAGGTCTTTTACTTTTGAAAGGTCTTGTGAGGAGAAACCTATTTTATCAAGCGTAAGGGCGTCAGTCATCTGGTCAAGAATCCGAATAACGATTTTTTCCCCTAGAGAGGCAGGCAGGGTGGAAATTCGAAGCGTCACCTCCCGCCCCTCCACCTTCAACCGGACCTCCCCGTCCTGAGGCGTTCTTTTGGCCGCAATGTCAAGGTTGGCCAGGACCTTGATTCTGGAGATCACAGGTCCATGCACCCACTTGGGAAAACGCATAAATTCCTGGAGCTGTCCATCCACCCGGAAACGGACAGAGGAGTCTATCGATGCCGGTTCAATATGGATATCGCTGGCTCCGGATTTAATGGCATTGGAGATGATCAGACTGCACATCTGAATGATTGGGGCGAGGTCGTGCCTCTGTTCGGACGACGATTCCGATACGGTCTCGCTGATCTCCGGGATGATCTGAACATCGGGTGCGTTATGTTCCCTCTGGCTGTCCTGAATGATTTTTTTGATGATTTTCTGGTCTTCATGGGGTTGGGATGTGCCGCGGCAAAACCGCTTAATGTTCTCGGATAGAAGCGTCGGTGTCGCAATGGCCGGCTGTATAATATATCCGCAATAAAAACTGAGATCCTGAATGGTATTGAAATCAAGCGGATCGGACATCGCTACAATCAGAACGGAGCCTTCGTGTCTGAGCGGAAGCACGCCATGTTTTCGGATGAGCGACTCCGGAATCATGAGGAGAACTTCCCTGTCAATCATCGATATTGATTCCACATATTGATAGCCCAATTGCGACCCTAAAGTCCGGGCGATTTCAATCTCTGTTGCGATCTTTAATTCGACCATCACCTCCCCCAGCCTTTTTCCGGTGGTTTTTTGGTGATTGAGGGCTTTAAATAACTGCTCTTCCGGGATCAGGCCGCTTTGAACAAGAATTTCTCCCAATTTTTTTTTCAGCAGGGCGGTTTCTTTAGGTGGCATTCCTAAGCTCCGATGGATGGGGTGCGCGCTTTTAGAGAATTAAGACAAAAAAAATGAGACAGATCCAATAGTTATACTGTTAAGAGTATCAGAAAAACCCGATCTGTCAAATGGCCGGGAAGGCACGGGCGCGGCGTAATTGGAAATCATGTTAGAACAATGAGTTACGAAAATTCTGCCACTCTTTTGAGATCATTCCTGGTCCGAATTGAACCGGTTCCCATAATCGGGATCTTGCTGTGGTGATATCATAAGAATATCCATTAGTTCGGTATTGAATCGCCCCGTCCCGGTCAGTCCTGTAGATCGTGATCTTTTTCGATTGATAAAGAGCGATCGTTTCCGGGTTCGGATGATGATAGGGATTATGGGAACCGACAGAAATAACCGCGATTTCAGGAGAGACTAAATCGAGAAATTCGGGTAGCGCGGAACCTTTGCTCCCATGATGGGGAACTTTCAGAAGCGTCGATTTTAGCCGGGGATAGTCCCGGGAAACGTTTTTTTCGGCCTCATTTTCAATGTCTGCCGTTAAAAGAACCGACTGATCGATAAAACGAACCTGAATAACGATCCCATCGTTGTTTTCCCGGGCGCCTGATCTCGCTTTTTCAATTTCATCGGGATACGGATTGACGACCTGAATGTCCGCGCCTCCCCAGAGAAAATGATCCCCCGCCTTGACGACTCTGGTCAGGATATTTTTCTCTTTCGCCGTTTTATTGAAACTTTCAGCGATTTGACTTTCTTTTGCTGTCCCGTTGGTCCAGACCTCTCCCACGGGGAATGTTTTCAAAAGATAGACCAGTCCTCCGATATGGTCCGCCTGCGGATGCGTGGCGACGACGACGTCGATTTTGCGGACACCCCGGTTCCAGAGATAAGGAGCGACCACCGACCTGCCGAGATCAAATTCATGCCTGAGCATGCCTCCGTCTACAAGGATCGTCTTTCCGTCCGGGAGTTCAATCAGAGCCGAATCTCCCTGGCCGACATCGAGAAAAGTGGCCTGAAGCTCTCCCCGATGGGTTGTTCGCAGGGGGGGCAAAAACCAGAGAACGGAAATCAGGAGAAGAAGAATGATCATGGCTATTTTGGGAACCTTGCCGGGGCGGAATAAAAAAATATAAAGGGAGATGGCGAGAAAAATCAGGACGGAGGGGAGGGAAGGGGAAGGGAGGTGTATTTCAGCCAATGGAAGCGAGGCAAATCCCTGGGTAATTTTGTAAAATGCGGAGAAGAGGAACTGATTGATATCTCCGAGAAGGAGGTGAGGGGAATTTGTCAGCAGGGATAAGAATGAGGCGATCAAAGCGACGGGGACAAGAACAAACCCGGCCAATGGAATAATCACCATGTTCGCGATCAGACCGGCCCAGTTAAACTGATTAAAATAATAGGCCACCACAGGGGAAAGCCCGATCATGGTGGCGAGAGATACCGCAAGAACACTCTTTATTTCCCCATAGAGCCGGGCTGGCAGAGAGGGCTGAGTTTTTTTTGTCGGGGCGGCTGTTAGGTCCTCCGGCGGTTCTTTCCGGCCGAGAAGAACGGCAATGGATAGAACAGAGCCAAAAGAGAGTTGAAAAGAGATGTCGAAAACGGCAAGCGGGTCGGAGAGGAGAATGAAAAGAGCGGAAAACGCGAGGGAGTGGTAAAGCGGCTGTTCCCGGTTGAGAAGCCTGGCTGTCAGGAAAAAGAGAATCATCAGCATGCAACGGTTGGTGGCCACCTGGTTTCCGGCCAGCAATCCGTATAGAAGGACCGGCGGTGAGGCGAGGATCATGGAGAGATTGGAGGGAAGGATCAGGCTTCCCAGCCGAAGAAGAAGCCTGGAAGGGAGGCGAAGGAGGAAAAAACGGTTAATATGAAACACCAGTAAGAAAACCAGCGCCAGATGCGATCCTGAAATGGAGAGAATATGGGTGGTTCCCG
>DATNMI010000407.1:0-7008 GCA_035602375.1 Nitrospiria bacterium
CCCGAGCGGAACGATCCCCATACTGCTCTCCTGGGCGATTCTCCGTTCCCCCTGCCTCAAAATCTCCGTAACGGCAAATACGAGGAGGAGGACTCCTCCCGCGATCATAAAATCTTCCACCCGGATGCCGAGGATCTTGAAGACCCCCTGGCCGATTAAAATAAAAAAGACCGCCACCAGGAAAGCCGTAATGATCGACTGTCCTGCGATTTTTTTCTTGTTTTTTTCCGACAGCCCCTCCGTCAGCGCATAGTAGAGCGGAAGCGCGCCGAGAATATCGAGGGCGACAAAGAGCGGGATGAACGTAAAAATAAAGTCGTGGAACATCGACCTCTTTCCGGGTTATTCCGTGTATCCAAGGACATCTTTTTCGCGGACCAGAACAAGATCTTCGTTGTTGATCTTCACTTCAGTCGAGGAATATTTCTCGTACAAGATCTTGTCCCCCGGTTTCAGGCTCGTCTTGACGAACTTCTTTTCCTTCGGTTCGGAACTTTTCTTCTTGCCTTTCTTTTCATCCTCTTCTTCGAAGCGCCCCTCCCCGACCGAAATGACCACCCCTCCCTGGGTTTTCTGGCGGGCGGTATCGGGAATATAAATCCCCCCCGTTGTTTTCTCTCCTGCTTCGTCCTGACGGATCAGAACCCAATCCTGTAACGGCCTGAATTTCATCATTTCACTCCTCCATCTAAATTTCAGTTGATATCGCGCAACTTTTTATCGTCGCCAAAAACAGGTGTAATTATCACACATCTAAATCCTCACGCAACTCATTTTTTACTCCCCTGATCTTGCGGGAGGAAATGACTTGGAGAAACAGTGACCTTGACAGTGTGGCGGGATAGGCTATAGACTTATAATTGTTTGGAAACGTTTTCAAGATCAAATTAATTAAAACCATTCACCAGGAGGATTTATGAAGAAAGTTTCAGCGATAGCAGTCTCTTTATTCGCAGTGTTTTTTGTCACGTCGCCTGCGTTTTCCAAAGAGGCATCAGACGGCATGAAGCATACCTATGGCACCGCAGGTTGCGGACTGGGATCCATGGTTTTTGGAAATGAACCGGGCGCCGTTCAGGTTTTTGCCGCGACCACCAATGGCACTTTTGGGACCCAGACTTTTGGTATTACGACCGGAACATCCAACTGCGGCAAGGGACTTATTAACGCCTCAGAAACGAGCCACCTTGCGCAATTCGTCGAGAATAATATGGACAACCTCGCGAAAGACATTGCCAAGGGAAATGGCGAGTCTTTAAACACGCTTGCAGAACTCTCCGGCTTAACGGAAGCCCAGAAACCGGCAGTCTTCGCGAAGCTTCAGGCGAACTTTTCGAATATTTTCACTTCAGAAAACGTTCAGGTCTCGGAAGTCGTCAACCAGATCGTTTCAATCGTAAAGGGTTAATTAGAACCCTTTCTTTGTATTCTTTCTAAAAAAGGGAAACAGGATTTTGTCCTGTTTCCCTTTTTTTATCTACGATAAGCTTTACCAATTATACACTGGTTGAAAAATTTCGTATAATCGATTCCGCAAAACTCACAGCATCTTTATACCCCGACCCAGGAGACTGGATCTTCTGGAAAGCCTCACTTTTTTCCTTTTCATCAGTAATATTCAGAAGGGCAACGAGTCCCTTTATATATTCACCCTGCGATCCCTTCGATATCTCAGCCAATTTTTTTTTAATAGTGGTATCCGAGCAATAACCCAGCGTGCCCCCCGCCCGCATTCCCGGATATACCGCCCATTGTAACAGAGGCACTGGAAGCTCTTAAATCGAATCCTATATTAAAATGATTGCCTAAAACCCAGACCACTCCTCCTCCGAACCAAGTTCCTAAACCACTCCCTGAAAGGGAAGCTGAATTACCGGGCACTGAAGCTGTTATTTCAGCATTAATGTCTGAAAATCCACCGCCCAAATAAGGATGTATATTGTAGGGAGGAAAGTCCCAATATTTTCTAACTCCTAAAGAGAATTCAGATGTTTTACCTTCGAAATCAATTCCTCCTTGGCTTGTAGTTTTATCTGAAGAACGCAGACCTAATAAAATATTAATTGGCCACGACCGTTCTCTAAAGTCCCATTCTACCGCGACTTCTCCCTGGGTCTCCACTGGGCTCCAGTCATTTGTATTAAGGGCCTTTGATCCTAAAAAGAGATTAACATTTCCTGTCCATGGACCTCCCTCTGCATATGCGATTCCATTAAAAAAAGGCAGGATGAAAACCGATATGAGAATAAGGATGGATTTTTTATTCATGAAGAGCCCCCACTCATTTTAATTGTTAACTGTTTTTGGCAGAATAAATCTTTATTGTTAATAAGTCAACCTCAGATTGCACCTCAAATTGACTTCTAAAAAGCAGTAGGATATTATTCTCTCCCATTGGCGACATTGAACTGATCACGGAGCGCTCCACAGTTAATTACTTTTCCTTAATGGCAGGTTCCTTTCGGGGATATGGATTTTTTATGAAATCCATATCCCTTTTTTTGGTGTTTCTCGGTCTGCTCTGCTCATCCGCCCCGGCGGAAGAAACCGTTTTTTTAGATCAAATTCTCCATAAGGCAAAAGAAAATAAACTTTCAGACGACCGATACTGGCATATTCTCCTTCATTATAAAAAGACCCTGTCCGGCTTTAAGAGCCTCCTGGACGACCCAAGGTTCTTTCTCTCTCCGAAAGGCAAAACAGATCCGCCTGCGGAGCTTGAAGCTACGCTCAAGGCCTTTTTTGATTCAACCGATACTGGAGACGGTCACCCCCGGTGCCGCTTTCCGGCCCGGTATGAATGGCTGAAGTCGGAGCTGAATTGGGATGATTCCCGATTTCCTGCTGTCTCCTGCGAGGCTTTCAAAAAGTATGAGTCGTCTCTTCAGCCAAAATCGGCAGTTCTCGTTTTTCCCGCTTTTTTCATGAACAACCCCGCTTCGATGTTCGGGCATACCCTTTTACGAATCGATAACAGCTCCGAGAGCAAGCTTCTTTCATTTGCCGTCAATTACGCGGCCTATCCCGATTCTTTCGGCATTCTCTACCCGATCAAGGGGATCTTTGGATTTTATAAGGGCTTCTTTTCCGTATTCCCCTACTATGACACGATCAAGATGTATAACGACACCGAGCAGAGGGACATGTGGGAATATCAGCTGAATCTCACCGAAGATGAACTGAAGAAAATGTCGCTTCATCTCTGGGAGCTCAAGGAAATCTATTCCTATTACTATTTCTTTGGCGAAAATTGTTCCTTTAATATCCTCTACCTCTTTGAAGCGGCAAGGCCCTCGCTCCATTTAACCGACCGGGTGAGGCCATGGGTGATTCCTACCGATACACTGAGGCTCATTATGGAAGAAGGGGTCGTCGGAAAACTCGACTACCGGGCATCAAAAGCCAACCGGATCCGGCATATCGGCTCTCTATTGAATGAAAAGGAGCGCGTTCTTGCCCGAGAAATCTCCGAAAACAAGGCCGAATCCGGACAAATCGCTTCGGGCTCCCCTGAGAACAAAATCCATATTCTCGATCTGGCGACGGAAGAGGTCCAGTACCTTTATGGCAAACATAAGATGACGAAAGAGGACTACCAGAAACGGTTTCTCGCAACATTGAATGAACGAAGCAAACTGGGAAGGTCCGACGGAGAAGAGAAACCGATCGCCCCCCCGGACCCGCCTGACTCGGGTCATCGTTCGAGCAGAATCAGTCTTGGCGGCGGCGTCCGAGAAAGTCTCACTTTTGAAGAGATCCGGTACCGGCCCGCCTATCATACCCTTCATGACCCCGACACGGGATTTTCCAAGGGATCGCAAATTGTATTTATGGATACTGCCGTCCGGTTCTATAACAACGGCATAGTCAAGCTACAGGACTTTGATTTCATCGATATTGTCTCTCTATCCCCCAGGGACGAGTTCTTCAAACCGCTCTCCTACCAGATTTCCACCGGTTTCCATCAACAGACGACCCCGGCGGGGGACGACTTGCTGGTCTATCAGCTTAACCCGGCTGTGGGGGTAGCGTTTGAAAGTCCGTGGATCGGATTATACTACGGGATGATTGAGGCCAACCTGAATTTCAGCGGAGAATATAAAGATAACGTCGCTTTCGGGGGAGGCCTGGTCGTTGGAACGATCCGGAAGATTACCGATTCGTGGAAGATAGCGTTCTCGGCGGAGGAGATTTCCTTTCCCTTTACTGATATCATTCAGGAGCAGAAGGCCTCTGCGGTTCAAACGTTGAAAATAAGCCAGAATGACGCGCTACTCCTTTCCCTGTCGTGGGACAAGGTCAATGACTACCAAGCAACGGAGCTGAGCCTCAATTGGAACGTCTATTTCTGATACTAAAATATTTCATTTTTTCGACCCTCCTTTTAATGATTCCTGCCTGTAACGGGGTCTTTTATCAACCCTCCAGGGAGATTCAGGTAACGCCGGCCCGTCTTGATTATTCATTCGAAGATGTCTATTTCCCGAGCGGAGACGGGACCCTCTTAAACGGCTGGTTTATCCCCGGGCGGGGGAAAATCAAGGGAACGATCCTCCAGTTTCATGGAAATGGCGTCAATATGGGCAACCATTATGGCGCCGTTTACTGGCTCCCGGACGAAGGTTTTAATCTCTTCCTTTTTGACTACCGGGGATACGGGGACTCAGAAGGGACCGCTACCCGCGAGGGGGTCCAGGCCGATGCCCTGGCCGCGATCCGTTACGTTCAATCGAGAACGGATGTGGCTCCCGGCACTCTGGTGCTCTATGGTCAGAGCCTCGGAGGTTCTGTGGCCGCCTACGCGGCCGCGCGCCAGGTGAGGGAGGGGGTCGCCGCCGTCATTCTCGAGAGCACTTTTTTTGAGTACAGGAAAATCGCCAGGGAAAAGCTGGGCGGCTTCTTTCTGACCTGGCCGTTTCAATGGCCCCTCTCTTTTCTGGTCTCCAACGAATATAGCGCGGGGCCGGTTGTTTCAGAAATCGCGCCGATCCCGCTCCTCATCGTACATGGGGACCAGGACCGGCTGGTCCGGGCCAGCCATGCCCATCTCTTATACGCCGCCGCAAAAGAACCTAAAACCCTATGGATCATTCCGGGGGGGGAACATATTTCGGCATTTTCACCCGACCGGATTCCGGAACGCCGCCGCCTGGTCCAGTTTTTGACGAACATCCTGGAGAAGCAATAAAAGGTGAAAAGAGAAGGACTTAAAATAAAAAAGGGGACCCAACGGGGATCCCCTTTTTATAAAGTTTCAGCAGAAAAAACAGGTTTACTCTATCAATACCCTTTGCAGAAAGAAGAATCCTGTATCGGTTCCACCATTTGCATTGATAGAAAAGTCCCCCACCAGTCTCTCTTTGTAAACACCCATTGAGGCCTTTCTGGAACTGGACGGAGCAAGCGCAAAAGTGGTTAATGTGTTTACATCCGTTGCACTGCCGTTCACCTGACCATCGGTCCCGTCAGTGAAGCTTAAGGTTCCCGAAGTAAAACCGACTGTTGGACAGGCCGGAGCCGGACCTAGTACCGGAATCGGCAGAACTTTCCCACCTACAATGATGCCACCGGAATCGGCCCATAAACTCAGATAGCAAAGCTTTCCAATATCATGGGCGCCGGTAACATAGTAAAATCCTCGCCAGATTGAGTTTACGGTTGATCCATCAAACCTCTTTTGGGCGAAATCGGCCAAGGCGTAGAGGGGTGGCGTCGTGACTTTACCGCCCCAGAAAGGACCGTAAGCGCTCTTACCACTGGATGAAACTGTGAAAAGACCGGTCATGTGGCGTTTGTAAGGTCCAAGCAAACCGAAAAAGGTTACGGTAGAGGACGCTGGGTCATTGGAGTTGACCGTTCCTCCAAATAGCCCGACGCTGGCGTCGATCATGCTAAAGTTTATATTGTTGGATAACGAGTAACCCAGCGTGTCTTTGCCGGCGAAAACCCCCGAGGTTCCTGTAAACGAGCTCGTGAACTGGAACGGAGCAAGATAAGTGGTGTTGATCGCGCTGGTCTTGATAAATTCAGACCATACCCAGTTGCCATCCAGGTCGCTACTCACCCAGGTCAGATTGTTCTTCAGAGAGAAGTGTCCTAACAGGATTGTGGTTCCGCTGGGAGGCGCTGTATCGACAATCGTCGCCTCGAAGTACCCAACAAAGCTGGATGGCGCAGTGGCCGAGTCGAGTTTTCCAAGCATGTTCATCGTCACGGTCCTGCTCGAACTGGGATTAAATTGGGAAGTAACAGCATAAAGTCCCAGGCTGGCGTCAATCAGAGAGGCGTTGCCAGTAGTTGAACTCTTTGTTGTGACGACCCATGCGGAGGGGGGGATATAAGACTCTATATTGATCGTTGCCGCATTGGCTGTAACACTGCTTCCGGAAGATACTGTGAAGCTGACATTCGCAAATCTTATATCGCCCAGAAGATCGCCGTTCCCGAAGGATGGATGATGATACTCCGCAGTTCCGCCCCAGGTGCCATTCAAGGCCGCGGCATTAAAACTCCCCGTGGATGAAGCGCCGGGCACTGCCACGACCAGCACTTTAACTCCGACCCTGCCCTTGCTGTCAATGGCAAAAATCTTGATAAGCGCCGAAGGCCCCACAAAACTGCCGGGCAATGAAATGGCGCCGGTATACGTCGCGCTGCTTAACATCAAGACACTGCCGGTCCCATAGCCGACCAATTCGGCGCGCGCGTCTGTAATTGTAACCGTTGATGTCGGAGTAATGGTTGCCGTCACTGCAAACGCGCCATTGCTAAAGGGCGCGCTTGCATTTGAAATCACCGGAGCATTGCTCATATCATCGATATCCGGCAGATGGATCGCGGCGGGAATTGCGGTGGTCGCGCTGTCGGACACGTTGACGGAAAAGTTATTCGTATTATACCCTGGCGTAATGACATTGACGGAGACAGTCCCGGTGGGAACTCCTGCAAGCGTAAAATTTCCGTCTTTGTCCGTCATGGCTGTTGGAGAACTGGTACCGGCAACCACCG